>NZ_JBLODY010000010.1:0-86990 GCF_047785625.1 Solidesulfovibrio sp. C21 | reverse complement strand
CCCCCCCCCCCGACCGCCCGAGGCATTCTTCTTATGACTGTCCGCGAACTCCTCAAAAAAACGGAATCGTACCTGGCCGAAAAGGGCGTGGATGCGCCCCGGCTCTCGGCCCAGCTCCTCCTCGCCCATGCGCTGGGACTGGACCGGCTGGGGCTGATTCTGGCCATGGACCGCCCCGTGATAGCGGCCGAACTGGACGCCTACCGGCCCCTTGTCGCCCGGCGCGGCCAGGGCGAGCCCGTGGCCTATCTGCTCGGCGAGCGCGAATTTTACGGTCTCTCTTTTGCCGTTTCGCCCGACACCCTCATCCCGCGCCCGGAGACCGAGGGCCTCGTCGATCGCGCCTTGGAGCTTTTTGAGGGCGACGGGCCGGAGAGCTTTGCCGATCTCGGCACGGGCTCGGGCTGTCTGGCCGTGACCCTGGCCGTCAAATGGCCCCTCGCAACCGGCGTGGCTTTGGATAAAAGCACCGGGGCGCTGGCGGTTGCCCGGGGCAATGCCGCGCGCCATGGCGTGGACGGCCGGCTCGATTTCGTGGAGGCGGATTTTGCCGCCCTGCCGGCGCGCCAAGGCGGGTACGGGCTCGTCGTATCCAACCCGCCGTACGTGAGCGCGGCCGAGTACCGGGCCTGTTCCTTCGAGGTGCGCGATTTCGAGCCGCAAGGCGCGCTGGTGCCCGGAGAAAGCGGGCTCGAAGCCGTGCCGGTGGTGGCGCGGACAGCCTTTGACCGGCTGGCCCCGGGCGGCTGGCTGCTCGTCGAAATCGGCTGGGAGCAGGGACCGGATGCCGCCGCCATTCTGGCCGGGGCCGGTTTCGCGGATGTGGCCGTGCGCCGCGATCTGGCCGGCCACGACCGGGTGGTGGAGGGGCGAAAGCCCGGCTGAGCGTCGGTGGAGCGGGTTGCCTCGCCCCAGGCCGTGGGCTAGGACCGGATATCCCAGCAACGGTCCGGTCCGGGCCGGGAAAGAGAGGTCCCATGCCGCCGCGTTCGACCAGGGAAAAAGTCCTGCTTGCCCTTGCCGTGGCCGTGCCGGCGCTGCTGGTGGCGGGCAGGCTGGCCCTGACTGCCGCCGACTTCGATCTCTGGGGCTACCTCGCCTTCGGCCGTCTCTTCTGGCGGCAGGGTTTTCCTTATAAAGACGTCTTTGCCTACACCCCGACGCTGACCCCGTGGGTCTACCACGAGTGGCTGACCGGGGTCGTCTACTATCCGCTTCTGACCGCCTGCGGCATGGCCGGCATCCAGGCCCTGCGCTACCTCGCCGCCGCCGGGGTCTGCCTGGGCGTTTTCGCCGCCGCCCGGACCCGGCGGGCCGATGCCGTGACCAGCGGCCTGTTCTGCTTCGTTGCCGGCGAGCTGCTGGTGATCGGCTTCGCCCCGGCCCGGGCGCAGATCTTCACCTACCTTTTTTTCGCCGTGTTCCTGTGGCGGCTGGAGGCCTTTCGCGCGGACGGAAAGTGGCGGCGACTTGCCTGGCTGCCGCCCATGATGCTCGTCTGGGCCAATCTGCACGGCGGCTTTCTGGCCGGGCTCGGGCTGATCGGGTTGTACGCGGCCGGGGCGCTGCAACGGCGGCGCGGCGTGGTTACGCTTGCCGTTTGCGCTCTCGCCTGCGCCCTGGCGACGCTGGTCAACCCGTATGGGCCCGACTATTGGACCTATCTGCTCGCGGCCATACGCCTTCCCCGGCCGGAGGTGGCCGAGTGGGCCTCGGTCTGGCGGGTGCTAACCATGGGTAGGCTGGCCGTTAACGCCTGGATATTTCTGGGCATGGCCGCGCTGACCGCTTTTTTTCTGATCAAACGCCGCCACCGCGACCTGACCGACTGGCTGGTCCTTGGCGTGACGGCCTGGATGGCCATGGGGCACCTGCGCCACCAGATTTTTTTCGTCCTGGCCTTTGCCGCGCTGCTGCCGTCGATCTTCGCCGACGGCAGGCGGCTGGAGGCCGGGCCGGTCCTGGCCAGGCTGGCCGAGCGATTCCGCTGGCTGCCCGTGGCGTTCGGGGGGCTCGTGGCGGTCCTTGCCGTCAACCTCGTGCTGGCGACGCCCTGGCGCATCACGGCCCCGGACTGCGACGCGCCGGGGGCGGGGGCGTTTTCCTACCCAGTGGCCGCAGTCGCGTGGCTGCGGGAGCACGGTCGCCTCAGCGGCAGGGTGCTTACCCATTTCAACTGGGGCGAGTGGCTGTCCTGGAACGACTATCCGGCGGTCAAGGTGGCCATGGACGGCCGCTATGAGACGGTCTATCCGCGCCCGGTCCATGAGGCCTATTTCCGCTTTATCAATGCCGGGCCGGGCTGGCGGGAATTTCTCGAGGCCTACCCGCCGGACGTGATCCTTTTAAGCGTGCACGATCCGGTCACCGCCGCCCTGGCGGCCGACCCCGGCTGGCGGCTGGCGCGTCGCGGCCGGGGCAGCCTGCTTTTCGTGCGCAGAAACGCAGGGGGAATCTGAAGGAACCAGATGTCGCCTTCGGCTATTTTTTTTTGCAGATTCCCATATGGATGTTTTTTATTTGCTATAAAATATAGCCCATGACATTACAATGCCATGGGCCAGGGAGTTCCCTGGCCCGTTGGCCGGGGAAGGTGTGTCAAAGATGACGTCGACGCGCTGCCGCTTGTGTGATTGAGCCGCGAATGACCGGCTCGAGGAGGCGTAATGGCGACGTACGAGGAACTGGCGAAAGCCGTGGAGGGGGATGCGCCGTTTCTGGCCAGGTGCCTGCGCATGGCCGACAACGAGCCCTGCCTCAAGTTGGCCGTGGATGTCTGGGCCAGGGCCTGCGGCGAGTCCTGCGACCTGGACAAGCTGCTTGCGGCCGCCGGCGATCCGGGCAACAAGGAGAAACTGGCGGCGGCGAACAGAGACATTTTGCTGTGGCTGGAAAGGGTCAGCGCCTTGCAGGCGCTGGAGCAGCGTCAGGCCCGGATCAACATGGGCACCATCAACGTGCGGGACTACGACAACACCAAGGCGCTCAATCTCTGGGCGAAGATGGTTGTGGGGGGGCTCGTGGTGATCGGCTTCTTTGTGGGATTGTTTTTTTTTCTCATCGACAAGTCGACGGCTGCCAATAATCCACAGTTCGCCTTTCTGGTCGGTGCGCTGGTCACGGCCTTCACTGCGGTCGTGCAATATTTCTTCGGATCAAGTTCCGGGAGCGCCGAAAAGACGCTCATGATGCAAACCCGGGAAAACGCCGCCCCGGCGGGCGCATCCCAGGCCGGCAATCCGCCAACCCCGGCGGCCGCGACGCCGCCAGTCATGACGCCGCCGAAAACGCCGTAAGGGCCGTCCGCGCCCGGGCCGCCCCCTGCGCGGAAGACGGTTTGTCCACGCTTCGGGCGGGCGGCCTGAAGCGCGAAGGCGGGCTTTCCCCAACCCGAAGGAGAGGAAAGCCCGCCTTTTTTATCGCCCGAAAGAAAGGCGCTAGTGTGGCGTTCTCTAAAAAATATGACAATATTTTTTAGAGAAAAAATAATTATTTAAATATATTATTCTCAAAATTCGCATGCACGAATTTCGAGAACGCGACACTAGGCTGCGGGGGCGTCTTTGGCCGCGTCCACCAGGGCCCGAAACCGCGCCTCGTCGATGGTTTCCGTTTCCAGTAGCGTCTTGGCGATGCTTTCCAACAACTCCTTCTTATCGGCCAAAAGCTCGGCCACGCGGCCCTGCGACGCTTCCATAATTTCCTTGATTTCGTTGTCGAGCTTGGCCGCCGTGGCCTCGGAATATTCCCGGCCGGCCAGCCCGCTTTGCTCCGTGCCCAGGAAGATCGGCCGACTCTGTCGCGGAAAGGTGGCCGGTCCAAGCGTCCTGCCCATGCCGTACTCGGCCACCATGGCCCGGGCGATGTCGGTGGCCCGTTGCAGGTCGTTGTGCGCCCCGGTGGAGATTTCCCCGAAAATCAGGCGCTCGGCCCCGCGTCCGCCGAGCAGCACGTCGATTTTGCCGAGCAATTCCGTCTGGGTCATGAGGTAGCGGTCCTCGGTCGGCAGTTGCTGGGTCCAGCCAAGGGCCCCGATGCCGCGCGGCACAATGGAAATCTTGTGCACCGCGTCGGCTCCGGGCGTGCAGGTGGCAACCACGGCGTGGCCGGCCTCGTGGTAGGCCACCACCTGCTTCTCCTTGGGGTTGATGACGCGGTTCTTTTTTTCCAGGCCGCCCATGATGCGGTCCACGGCCTCCTCCAGGTCGGCCATGCCCACCGCGTCCTTGTCCTTGCGCGCGGCCAAAAGCGCCGCTTCGTTGATGGCGTTGGCCAGATCGGCCCCGGAAAATCCCGGCGTCTTGCGGGCGATGACCGAAAGGTCCACCTCGGGGGCCAGGATGATCTTGGCCGCGTGGACGCGCAAAATCGCCTCGCGCCCGGCCACGTCCGGCTTGTCCACCAGAACCTGCCGATCGAAGCGGCCGGCCCGCAGCAGCGCCGGATCGAGGGTTTCGGGTCGGTTGGTTGCGGCCATGATGATGACCCCCACGCGCGGGTCGAAGCCGTCCATCTCGACGAGCAACTGGTTTAAGGTCTGCTCCCGCTCGTCATGCCCGCCGACGATGGCCCCGGCCCGGGATTTGCCGATGGCGTCGAGCTCGTCGATAAAGATGATGCACGGGGCTTTTTCCTTGGCCTGGGTGAAAAGCTCGCGCACCCGGGCCGCGCCCACGCCCACGAACATTTCCACGAATTCCGAGCCGGAGATGGAGAAAAACGGCACTCCGGCCTCGCCGGCCACGGCCCGGGCCAGCAAGGTCTTGCCCGTGCCCGGCGGGCCGATCAAAAGCACGCCCTTGGGCATCTCGCCGCCAAGCCTCCGGAAACGGTCCGGGGTCTTCAAGTAGTCGACGATCTCCACGAGTTCGGCCTTGGCCTCCTCACAGCCGGCCACATCGTCAAAGCGCGTGGGGATGTCCTTTTCGGCGTAGACCCGGGCCTTGTTCTTGCCGAAGGCCATGACGCCGGCTCCAGGATTCAGGCGCTGCATGAGGAAATACCAGATGCCGAAAAAGATCAGGATGGGGATGACCCAGGACAGGATGTCGCGCAGGAAGGTGGATTCGGGCTGGGCCCGGAAATGGACGTTGTATTTGGCCAGCTCGTTGGACAGGTCCTGGGCGACCCGGCGGGTGACGAACTCCTCGTCCTTGGGTTCCTTGGTTTCCGCGTCCGGTACCTTCATGGTGCCGGCGATGACGTCGCCGGTGATGGAGACCTCGGTGATGTCGCCGGCCTGAAGTTTTTTTAGGAATTCGGAATAGGGCAGGTTTTTGGGGCCGTAGTTGGTGACGATGAAGTTGTTGAGCAGCAAAACGCCCCAGATGGCGATGAGCACATACCAAAAGGAAAATCGATGATGCTTTTCCATGTTTTTCACGCGGAGCTCGATGGGTGGAAGGTTTGGGTTCGGTCTTTATCGTTATGGTTCCTACGGAAAATCGCGCCTCTTGGCAACGCGGGCTGGAAAGGGCGGTCGGCAGGGAAGGCGAAAAAAATAGGGTAATTTGAAAATAGTTGTTGCCAAGGACAGGGCTCCAGCGTAATAAACCCACTTCGCGTCCGCCTGAAGCGGATGCGGCTGTGAGCGGATGAAAAAAAGGCTTGACGCCCCGGCTTTGCCGAGCTAACTAGCTGCCTCTTGGGCGCTGGCGTAGCTCAACTGGCAGAGCAGCTGATTTGTAATCAGCAGGTTGCGGGTTCGAGTCCCATCGCCAGCTCCAGAGCGGAGGGGTTCCCGAGTGGCCAAAGGGAACAGACTGTAAATCTGTCGGCGTACGCCTTCGGTGGTTCAAATCCACCCCCCTCCACCATAACGCGCGAATGCTGTAGGAGACAGGAAGACCTGTCGCATGTACTACGTGTGACATACGCGGGAATAGCTCAATTGGCTAGAGCATCAGCCTTCCAAGCTGAGGGTTGCGAGTTCGAGTCTCGTTTCCCGCTCCAATGCCTCCCGTGTCCTACGCATTTTATAAAGGCCCACGTAGCTCAGTCGGTAGAGCACTTCCTTGGTAAGGAAGAGGTCACCGGTTCAAATCCGGTCGTGGGCTCCATATCCAAATTCACCATAAAAATTCGAAGTCAAACCGCTGCTTAGGGGGACGACATGGGCAAGGCGAAATTTGAGCGGAAAAAGCCGCACGTCAACATCGGTACCATCGGGCACATCGACCACGGCAAGACCACGCTGACGGCCGCCATTACGCGTCTGGCCAGCCTTAAGGGTTTTGGCGAATACGTTCCTTTCGATCAGATCGACAAGGCCCCCGAGGAAAAGGAACGCGGCATCACTATCGCCACGGCCCACGTCGAATACGAGACCGAAAAGCGGCATTACGCTCATGTCGACTGCCCCGGTCACGCCGACTACATCAAGAACATGATCACCGGCGCGGCCCAGATGGACGGCGGCATCCTGGTGGTGGCCGCGACCGACGGCCCCATGCCCCAGACCCGTGAGCACATCCTGCTCGCCAGGCAGGTCGGCGTGCCCCAGCTCGTCGTCTTCATGAACAAGGTCGACTTGGTCGACGACCCCGAACTGCTCGAACTCGTCGAGCTCGAAGTGCGCGAGTTGCTCACCAAGTACGGTTTCCCCGGCGACGAAATCCCGATCATCAAGGGTTCGGCGCTGAAGGCCCTTGAGGCCGAAGGCCCGGACAGCCCGGACGCCAAGCCGATCTTCGAGTTGCTTGACGCCTGCGACTCCTATATTCCCGAGCCCAAGCGCGACATCGACAAGCCGTACCTGATGCCCATCGAGGACGTGTTCTCCATCTCCGGCCGCGGCACCGTCGTCACCGGTCGTGTCGAGCGCGGCATCATCACCGTGGGCGACGAAGTGGCGATTGTCGGCATCAAGGACACGGTCAAGACCACCTGCACCGGCGTTGAAATGTTCCGTAAGATCCTCGACCAGGGCCAGGCCGGCGACAACGTCGGCGTGCTGCTGCGCGGCGTCAAGCGCGACGATGTCGTGCGCGGCCAGGTTCTGGCCAAGCCCGGCACCATCACGCCGCACCGCAAGTTCAAGGGCGAGGTCTACGTTCTCAACAAGGAAGAGGGCGGCCGCCACACCCCGTTTTTCACCGGCTACCGTCCCCAATTCTATTTCCGCACGACCGACATCACGGGCGTCGTGACCCTGGACGAGGGCGTCGAAATGGTGATGCCCGGCGACAACGCTACGTTCAACGTGGAGCTGATCGCCCCCATCGCCATGGAGAAGGGCCTGCGCTTCGCCATTCGCGAAGGCGGCCGTACCGTCGGTGCCGGCGTTGTCTCTGAAATCGTGGAGTAAGTGATGCGTATCAATATTCAGTTGCAGTGCACCGAGTGCAAGCGCAAGAATTATTCGACGGAAAAAAACAAGAAAAATACCACCGGCCGCCTCGAGGTCAAGAAGTACTGCCCGTTCGACCATAAGCATACGGTCCATCGGGAATCGAAGTAGGCGCCGGGTATTAACGCAGGGCAGTAGCTCCAACGGTAGAGCATCGGACTCCAAATCCGAGGGCTGGGGGTTCGAATCCCTCCTGCCCTGCCATTATTCGAGCAAGGCGAGGTCATGGCCAAAGAAAAGACACAGACAGCCCAGGGCGCCGACAAGCCCCTCAAGGCTGCGGCTGGCAAGTCCACCGCCAAGGCGGAGGCCCCGGCCAAGTCCGGAAAATCCCTTGTGGGTTACGCCAAGGCGGCCCAGGAATTTTTCGAACAGTCCAAGGTCGAACTGAAAAAGGTGACTTGGCCCACGCGCCAGGAAACCGTCAAGACCGGCGTCGCCGTATTGGTTTTCAGCGTCATCATGGCCATTTACCTCGGTGTCGTCGACATGGCCCTGTCCAGGCTTGTCGCGTTCATTCTATCGTAACGGGATCGATCATGACCGAACAGGAAGGCTCCGGCGAACAGCGCATACCCGCGCGGTGGTACATAGTCCACACTTACTCCGGTTTCGAGAATCGTGTGGAGCAGACCATCCGTGAGATGATGCGCACCGGCCAGGATGGCGGGAGCATCGAGGAAGTCGTCGTTCCCACGGAAAAGGTCATCGAATTGGTCAAGGGGGAGAAACGGACCTCCACCCGCAAGTTCTACCCGGGGTACGTCATGGTCAAGATGGCCATGAACGACAACTCCTGGCACCTTGTGCAGTCCATTCCCCGCGTGACCGGATTCATTGGCGGCAAGAACCAGCCCACGCCCATGCGCGACAGCGAGGCTGACAAGATTTTGAACCTGATGGTCAGCCGTCAGGAGCAGCCCAGACCCAAGTATCATTTCGAGCGGGGCGACGACGTCCGCGTCATCGACGGTCCCTTCGGCGGCTTCAACGGCGTTGTCGAGGACGTCAACTACGACAAGGGCAAACTTCGCGTCTCGGTATCCATTTTCGGGCGGCAGACGCCGGTGGAGCTCGATTTCGTGCAGGTGAGCAAAAACTAACGGGCGTCGCCCCGTTTAAGGATACGCATCATGGCCAAGAAGATCGTCGCCAAGGTCAAATTGCAGCTTCCGGCCGGCTCGGCCAACCCGTCTCCGCCGGTCGGTCCGGCCCTGGGTCAGCACGGCGTCAACATCATGGAATTCTGCAAGGCGTTCAACGCCAAGACCATGGAGCAGAAGGGCACCATCATCCCGGCGCTCATCACCATCTACGCCGACCGCTCCTTTACGTTCATCACCAAGACGCCGCCGGCCTCGGTGCTGCTGGTCAAGGCCGCCAAGATCGACAAGGGATCGGGCGAGCCCAACAAGACCAAGGTGGGCAAGGTGACCAAGGCCCAGATCGAGGAAATAGCCAAACTCAAGCTCGTGGACATGACGGCCAAGGACGTGGAGGCGGCTTGCCGCACCATCTCCGGCACGGCCCGCAGCATGGGTATCGACATCGTCTAACCGGCACGACCGCGAGAGGATATTTCGAAATGGCCAAGCACGGCAAAAAATACCGCGAGGCGGTCAAAGACCTTGACCTCACGAACAAATACGAACTGAACGAAGCCATGGCCCTGACCGTCAAGACGGGCGTGGCCAAGTTCGACGAGACCGTCGACGTCGCCCTGTGCCTGGGCGTCAACCCCAAGTACTCCGACCAGATGGTGCGCGGCGCCGTTTCGCTGCCCCATGGGCTCGGCAAGAACGTGCGCGTGATCGCCTTCTGCAAGGGTGATAAGGAGGCCGAGGCCCGTGAGGCCGGGGCCGACTTCGCCGGCGGCGACGAGCTGATCGAAAAGGTCAAGGGCGGCTTTCTCGACTTCGACAAGGCCGTGGCCACTCCGGACATGATGGCCTCGGTCGGCAAGATCGGCAAGATCCTCGGCCCCCGAGGACTCATGCCCAACGCCAAGACCGGCACCGTCACCTTCGACATCGCCAAGGCCGTCCAGGAACTCAAGGCCGGCAAGGTGGAGTTCAAGGTGGACAAGGCCGGCGTGCTCCACGTGTCGCTCGGCAAGCGTTCGTTCGGCTCCGAGAAGCTGCTCGACAATTTCCGGGCTCTGATCGACACGGTCATGCGGCTCAAGCCCTCGGCTGCCAAGGGAACCTATCTGCAGGCCATGGCCCTGGCCACGACCATGGGTCCCGGCATCAAGGTGGACACCCAGTCGGTACGCAAGCTCATCGAGGGCTAACCCTAGCCCCCCTTTAGGCAACCAATTGTCCCCGGCCAAAGGTGCGTCCTTTGGCCAGGGACGATTTTTCGATATAAAACAGGGCATGGAAGGCGAGTCAGAGACAGCGGGTGGGGACGTCCCCCTTAATTTCCCGCCGAGATTCGGCTTTGGCTCCCTTGAAGGCCCTCCAACCCGCATGTGGAGGTAGGTACCGTGCAACGTGCGCAAAAAAACGAGATTATCGAACAACTGCGCGCCAAGGCGGACCGTGCCGGCATTGCGGTGGTCACCGACTTTCGGACGATGACCGTCGAGGAGTTGACCGAACTGCGTGTCAAGCTCCGCGCCGCGGGCATCGACTACCAGGTTGTGAAAAACACCCTGGCCCGTCTGGCGGTGAAAGACGGCGCCCATGACATCCTGAAGGATCACCTGAAGGAAAACAACGCCATCGCCTTCGGCTACGACGACCCCGTCGTCGCCGCCAAGGCCCTGGTGGACTACGCCAAGACCAGCAAGAAGTTCACGGTCAAGCACGCCAGCCTCGCCGGCTCGCTCATCGATTCCAACGGGGTCGTCGAGTTGTCCAAGCTGCCGAGCAAGCCCGAACTTCTGGCCCATACCCTTGGCACCATGAACGCCGTGCCCACCAACTTTGTCTGCCTGTTTGCGAACGTCATCCGCGGCATGTTGTACGCGCTGACGGCCATCAAGGACAAAAAGGAAGCCGCGTAAGCTACCGGCTTTCGCCAAAGCGAACGTTTGAAGGAGAAACAGTCCATGTCCGACATCACCAAGGAACAAGTCGTCGATTTCATCGCCAATATGACCGTTCTCGAACTTTCCCAGTTCATCAAGGAGCTTGAGGAGAAGTTCGGCGTGTCCGCCGCCGCCCCGGCCATGGGCATGATGATGGCCGCCCCGGCCGCCGGTGGCGATGCCGCCGCGGCCGAGGAAGAGAAGACCGAGTTCGACGTCGTGCTGACCGGCGCCGGCGGCAACAAGATTGCCGTCATCAAGGTTGTGCGCGCCCTGACCGGTCTGGGCCTCAAGGAGGCCAAGGCCAAGGTCGACGAGCTGCCCTCCACCATCAAGGAAGGCGTGGCCAAGGCTGACGCCGAGGAAGCCAAAAAGCAGCTGGATGAAGCCGGAGCGACCTGCGAAATCAAGTAACGCGCCGCGCGTTTTTGTTGTCGACGTGAAAGAGCGCCCCCTTTCCACAGGGGCGGGGGCGCTCTTTTTGCCTTTTTATCCTGTAAAAGCATTCCGTAGCCACCACCCCGGCGCAGCATCGCCGGACCGGGGCGAAACCGGCGCCAGGCGCGCCTTGCAAGGCCGATGCGGGGCGCCGCGCCCCACTCCCTTCCAACGTCGTAGCCCTGCACAGAGGAAAAAATGGCCCAGCTGACCAAAAATTTCGGCAAGATCGTCAAAACGCTGACCATTCCCCATCTGCTCAACCTGCAGATCGACTCCTACGAGCTCTTTCTGCAAAAGGACATCCCCCCCACCAGCCGGGAGGATGCCGGGCTCGAGGGCGTGTTCCGTTCGGTCTTTCCCATCGAGGACTTCAATAAGACCGCCTCGCTGGAGTATGTCAGCTACGAAATCGGCGAGCCAAAATACGACGTTCCGGAGTGCATCGCCAAGGGACTCACCTACGAAGCCCCACTGCGCATCAAGGTCCGCCTCGTCGTCTACGACGTGGACGAGGAGACCGAAAACCGCACCATCCGCGACATCAAGGAACAGGTCATCTATTTCGGCACCGTTCCGCTGATGACGGAGAAGGGCACGTTCATCATCAACGGCACCGAGCGCGTCATCGTCAACCAGCTCCAGCGCTCCCCGGGCATCATCTTCGAGCACGACTCCGGCAAGAGCCACACCAGCCGCAAGGTGCTCTACTCCTGCCGTGTGATCCCCATGCGTGGCTCGTGGCTCGATTTCGACTATGACCACAAGGACATCCTGTACGTGCGCATCGACCGCCGCCGCAAGATGCCCGCCACCATCCTTTTCAAGGCCATGGGCATGTCGCGCGTCGACATCCTGCGCTATTTCTACGAAATCGAGCACTTCTTCGTCGAAGGCCCCCGTGTGTTCCGGCCGGTGTTGCCCGAGTTCTACCGGAAGGAAAAGGCCTACGCCGAGGTGCGCGACGCCGACGGCAACGTCATTGTGGCCGTGGACAAGCCCATCACCAAGCGGGCCTGGCGCCTGATGATCGAGGCCGGCATCGAGAAGATCGAGGTCGATCCCGCCACCCTGACCGGGCAGTTCCTGGCCGAGGACATCGCCGATCCGGCCACGGGCGAGGTCCTGGTCGAGGCCGCCGACGAGTTGACCCCCGAAGTGATGGAGAAGCTCAAGGACGCCGGCATCGTCAATCTTCCGGTGCTGCATACCCGGGGCATCGACACCTCGTCGTCGATCCGCGACACCCTCGTCCTCGACAAGACCACGGACACCATCACGGCCCAGGTCGAAATCTACCGCCGGTTGCGCCCTTCCTCGCCGCCGACCCCGGAAATCGCGGCCAATTTCTTCGAGAACCTCTTCCGCAATCCGGATTATTACGACCTGTCGCCCGTGGGCCGCTACAAGCTCAACGCCCGGCTCAAGATCGATCAGCCGCTCGATTTCCGCACCCTGGCCAACGACGACATCCTGAAGGCCGTCAAGCACCTGACCTTCCTCAAGGATTCCCACGGTCCGGCCGACGACATCGACCATCTGGGCAACCGCCGGGTGCGCCCCGTGGGCGAGTTGGTGGAAAACCAGTACCGCATCGGACTGGTGCGCATGGAGCGGGCGATCAAGGAGCGCATGAGCCTCCAGGAAGTGGCCACGCTCATGCCCCATGACCTGATCAACCCCAAGCCCGTGGCAGCTGTGCTTAAGGAGTTCTTCGGCACCTCCCAGCTGTCCCAGTTCATGGACCAGACCAACGCCCTGTCCGAGGTCACCCACAAGCGCCGCCTGTCGGCCCTGGGACCCGGCGGTCTGACCCGTGAGCGCGCCGGCTTCGAGGTCCGCGACGTCCACACCTCGCACTACGGCCGCATCTGCCCGATCGAAACGCCGGAAGGTCCGAACATCGGCCTGATCGTGTCCTTGACCACCCATTCCAAGGTCAACGACTTCGGCTTTATCGAAACGCCCTATCGGGTGGTGCGTGACGGCCAGGTGACCGACGAGGTCGTCTACCTGGACGCCACCCGCGAGATCGACGAGATCATCGCCGGCGCCAACGTCGAGCTCGACGCCGATTCCCGGTTCGTGCATCCCATGGTCGGCGCGCGCATCCGCGGCGACCTGATCATGACCCCGCGCGAGCAGATCACGCTCATGGACATCTCGCCGAGCCAGATCGTGTCCGTATCCGCGGCGCTCATTCCCTTCCTCGAGCACGACGACGCCAACCGCGCGCTCATGGGTTCCAACATGCAGCGCCAGGCCGTGCCGCTTCTGCGTTGCGAGCAGCCGCTGGTCGGCACGGGCATGGAAGGCCCGGTGGCCAAGGATTCCGGTGCCTGCCTGCTGGCCGAGGGCTCGGGCTTTGTCCATTACGCCGATGCCGAGCGCGTCGTCGTCTGCTACGACGGCGAGGTGGCCGCGGCCTCTGGCGGCGCCAAGACCTATGTGTTGCTCAAGCACCACAAATCGAACCAGAACACCTGCTTCGGCCAGGTGCCGCGCGTGCGGGTCGGACAGCATGTGGAAAAAGGCGATGTGCTGGCCGACGGGCCGGGCATCCGCGACGGTGAGCTGGCGCTCGGCAAGAACCTGCTGGTCGCCTTTATGCCCTGGTGCGGTTACAACTACGAGGACTCCATCCTGATCGCCGAAAAGACGGTCAAGGAGGACACCTTCACCTCGGTCCACATCGAGGAATTCGAGGTCGTGGCCCGCGACACCAAGCTCGGACCCGAGGAGATCACCCGCGATATCCCCAACGTCGGCGAGGAAATGTTAAACGACCTCGACGAATGCGGCATCATCCGCATCGGCGCCCGGGTCGCGCCGGACGACATCATGGTCGGCAAGATCACGCCCAAGGGCGAGACCCAGCTGACTCCGGAAGAAAAGCTTTTGCGCGCGATTTTCGGCGACAAGGCCCGCGATGTGAAAAACACCTCGCTGAAGGTCCCGCCCGGAATCGAGGGCACGGTCATCGATGTGCGCGTCTTCAACCGCCGCTCTGGCGAGAAGGACGATCGCACCCACCAGATCGAGGATTTCGAGCTGGCCAGCATCGATGTCAAGGAAGGCCAGCACATCGACGCCATCGCCGACAACCTGCGCCGCCGTTTGTGGCCCGTCGTGTCCGGCAAGGCCGTTTTCCAGACCATCAAGGGAAACAAGAAAAACGAGGTGCTCCTTGAGGCCAACCACCCGCTGACCCAGGAAATCCTGGACCAGCTGCCGGTGAAAAAGCTCTCCGGCATCTTCGCCTCCAAGGAGACCAACGAGGCCGTGGCCGAGATGCTCGACGACTACGACCGCCATGTCCACTTCGTGAAGGGCGTCTACGATCAGAAGCGCGAGAAGGTGACCGAGGGCGACGACCTGCCCCCCGGCGTCATCAAGATGGTCAAGGTCTACGTGGCCGTCAAAAGAAAGCTCAACGTGGGCGATAAAATGGCCGGCCGCCACGGCAACAAGGGCGTCGTGTCCTGTATCCTGCCGGAAGAGGACATGCCCTTTTTCGCCGACGGCACCCCGGTCGATATCGTGCTCAACCCGCTGGGCGTTCCTTCGCGTATGAACATCGGCCAGATTATGGAAACCCACCTCGGCTGGGCCGGCATGGAGCTCGGCAAGCAGCTGGCCGCCCTGATCGCCTCGGGCAAGCCCATGGAGGGCGTGCGCGCCGAGGCCAAGGCCGTCTTCCCCGAGGCGGCGACCGTGGCCATGATCGACGCCATGTCCGACGATGAGTTGCGCGTGGCGCTCAAATCCCTCAAAAAGGGCATCGTGGCCAAGACGCCGGTCTTCGACGGCGCCACGGAAGACGAGATGTGGGGCTGGCTCAAGCAGGCGGGCCTGCCCGAGGACGGCAAGGTCACCCTCTACGACGGCCGCACCGGCGAAGCCTTCCACCGTCCCGTGACCGTGGGCTGTATGTACATGCTGAAGCTCCACCACCTGGTCGACGAAAAGATCCACGCCCGTTCGACCGGCCCCTACTCCCTGGTCACCCAGCAGCCGCTTGGCGGCAAGGCCCAGTTCGGCGGCCAGCGTCTGGGTGAGATGGAAGTCTGGGCGCTGGAAGCCTATGGCGCGTCCTACCTTTTGCAGGAATTCCTGACCGTCAAGTCCGACGACGTCGGCGGGCGCGTCAAGATGTACGAAAAGATCGTCAAGGGCGATAACTTCCTGGAAGCCGGACTGCCCGAGTCCTTCAACGTCCTGGTCAAGGAGCTCATGTCCCTTGGCCTCGACGTGGACCTGATCCAGGACGAGAAGAAAATAGTCAAGGCCCCCCCTCGGCGCTAGGGCTGTGCGTCCGGGAGCCCGCCGCCCCTGCGGGTCCGATGCCGTGCATCGGGCCCGGAGGGGAGACACGGCAGGCCGACCCCGGGCCCCATGCCATAGCCGACACTGGCCTTCGACAGCGTGTTTCGCCTAGCCAACGCCCGCCGGTTCCCCGGCCGGGCCCAGATGCGGGAAGGGTCCTCCCGCCATACGAGGTAACCGTATGTCTCTGGACGAACTGTTCAGCATGCGCGGCATCGGCCAGACCAGTGTGTCCAGCCGGACGCTCAAATCCATCCGCATTTCCATCGCCGCGCCGGAAAAAATCCGCGAATGGTCTTTCGGGGAAGTCAAGAAGCCCGAAACCATCAACTACCGTACCTTCAAGCCCGAACGCGACGGGCTTTTCTGCGCCAAGATTTTCGGCCCGGTCAAGGACTACGAGTGCAACTGCGGCAAGTACAAGCGCATGAAGCACCGGGGCATCGTGTGCGAAAAGTGCGGCGTCGAGGTCATCGCCTCCAAGGTGCGCCGCGAGCGCATGGGCCATATCGAACTGGCCGCGCCCGTTGCCCATATCTGGTTCCTGAAGACCCTGCCGTCGAAAATCGGCACCTTGCTCGACATGACCATGGTCGACCTGGAAAAGGTCCTCTATTTCGACTCCTACATGGTGCTGGACCCGAAAGACACCAACCTCACCAAGTACCAGGTCATTTCCGAAGAGCAGTATATCCAGGTCATCGACCACTACGGCGGAGAGGACGCGGTGGAAGTGGGCATGGGCGCAGAGGCCGTGCGCTCGCTTTTGGAGGAGCTTGACCTCGTCAAGATCCGCGCCGAGCTGCGCGAAGAGTCCATGACCACCAAGTCGCAGACCAAGAAGAAAAAGATCATCAAGCGCCTCAAGATCGTCGAGGCCTTCCTCGATTCGGGCAACAAGCCCGAATGGATGATCATGGAGGTCATCCCGGTCATTCCGCCCGAGCTGCGTCCCCTGGTCCCTCTCGACGGCGGCCGGTTCGCCACCTCGGACTTAAACGACCTCTACCGCCGGGTGATCAACCGCAACAACCGCCTCAAACGCCTGATCGAGCTCGGCGCGCCGGACATCATCATCCGCAACGAAAAGCGCATGCTCCAGGAAGCCGTGGATGCGCTGTTCGACAACGGCCGCCGGGGCCGGGCCATCACCGGCACCAACGGCCGGCCGCTGAAGTCGCTGTCCGACATGATCAAGGGCAAGCAGGGCCGCTTCCGTCAGAACCTGCTCGGCAAGCGCGTCGACTACTCCGGCCGTTCGGTCATCGTGGTCGGCCCCAAGCTCAGGCTCCACCAGTGCGGCCTGCCGAAGAAAATGGCTCTGGAACTCTTCAAGCCCTTTATCTATTCGAAGCTCGAGGAGCAGGGCCTGGCCACCACCATCAAGACGGCCAAGAAGATGGTCGAGCGCGAGGAACTGGTGGTCTGGGACATCCTGGAAGACGTGGTGCGCGAGTACCCGATCATGCTCAACCGCGCCCCGACGTTGCACCGCCTCGGCATCCAGTCCTTCGAGCCGACCCTGGTCGAGGGCAAGGCCATCCAGCTGCACCCGCTCGTGTGTTCGGCCTATAACGCCGACTTCGACGGCGACCAGATGGCCGTGCACGTGCCGCTGTCGGTCGAGGCGCAGATCGAGTGCCGCGTGCTCATGATGTCCACCAACAACATCCTGTCCCCGGCCAACGGCAATCCGATCATCGTGCCTTCCCAGGACATGGTGCTCGGGCTGTACTATTTGACCGTCGAACGGAGCTTCGCCCAGGGCGAGGGCAAGATCTTCTCCGACCCCGGCGAAGTCATTTGCGCCGTGGACGCGGGAGTGGTCGATCTGCACGCCCGTATCGTCTGCCGCATCAAGGGCGAACGCATCCATACCACGCCGGGCCGCGTCATCGTGGGTGAGTTGTTGCCCGAGGGCGTGCCCTTCGAACTCGTCAATACGGTGCTCACCAAACGCGCCATCGGCAAGCTCGTGGGCGACACCTACCGGATGCGCGGCACCAAGGCCACGGTCCTGTTGTGCGACCGCGTGAAGGGCTTGGGCTACGAATACGCCACCCGGGCCGGCGTCTCTATCGGCGTCAAGGACCTGACCATCCCGAAGGCCAAGGTCACGATCCTCGAGGCGGCCCAGAACGAGGTGGACGACATCGAGTTGCAGTACGGCGAGGGCATCATCACCCGCACCGAGAAGTACAACAAGGTCGTCGACGTCTGGACCAAGGCCACCAACGACGTTGCCTCCGAGATGATGAAGGAAATCTCCTGGGATATCGTCAAGGATCCCAAGACCGGCAAGGAAGAGCGCAACACCTCGGTCAACCCGATCTTCATGATGATCCACTCCGGAGCGCGTGGTAACCAGGACCAGATGCGCCAGCTCGCCGGCATGCGCGGCCTTATGGCCAAGCCTTCTGGTGAAATCATCGAGACGCCCATCACCTCGAACTTCCGTGAAGGCCTCTCGGTGACCCAGTACTTCAACTCGACCCACGGCGCCCGGAAAGGCCTGGCCGACACGGCGCTCAAGACCGCCAACTCCGGATACCTCACCCGCCGTCTGGTGGACGTGGTCCAGGACGTCATCATCACCGAGATCGACTGCGGCACGGTCGACGGCCTGGAGATCACCCACTACGTCAAGGCCGGCGACATCAAGCAGCGCGTGCACGAGCGCGCCCTTGGCCGCGTGACCATGTTCGACGTGCTCGACCCCGAGACCGACGAGGTGATCATCCCGGCCAATACGATCATCGACGAGGCCTACGCCCAGTTGATCGAGGACAAGGGGCTCAATTCGCTGACCATCCGTTCGACCCTCACCTGTCAGGCCAAGCACGGCGTGTGCGCCATGTGTTACGGCCGCGACCTGGCCCGGGGGCATCTGGTCAACGTCGGCGAGACGGTCGGCATCATCGCCGCCCAGTCCATCGGCGAGCCCGGCACCCAGCTGACCATGCGCACCTTCCACATCGGCGGCACGGCGGCCCGTGAAATCGCCCAGTCGTCGGTGACGGCCCAGCACAACGGCCGTGTCGCGCTCTCCCGCGTCAAGTCCATCGTCAACCGCCAGGGCCACACCATCATGATGGGCAAGTCCGGGCAGGTATCGGTGGTCGACGACCAGGGCCGCGAACGCGAGCGCTACAGCCTGCCGTCGGGCGCCAAGCTCTATGCCGTGGCCGGGCAGGAGGTCAAAAAGGACCAGCTGCTGGCCGAGTGGGACCCCTTCAACGAACCCTTTGTCACGGACGTCGCCGGCATCATCAAGTTCACCGACATCGTCGAGGGCAAGACCTATCAGGAGAAGGTGGACGACGCGACCAAGCGGGCGACCCAGACCATCATCGAATACCGCACCACCTCGTTCAAGCCGGCCGTGTCCATCGTGGACGAGCGCGGCAACCCGAAGACCCGGCCCGGCACCAACAGTCTGGCCGTCTTCTCCATGCCGGTCGGCGCGCTGCTCATGGCGCGTGACGGCCAGGAGGTCTTCGAGGGCGACATCATCGCCCGTAAGCCCCGCGAATCGTCCAAGACCAAGGACATCGTCGGCGGCCTTCCGCGCGTGGCCGAGCTGTTCGAGGTCAGAAAGCCCAAGGAGATGGCCGTTGTCTCCGAGATCGACGGCATCGTCTCCTACGGCCCCGAGACCAAGGGCAAGCGCAAGATCATCGTCACCCCCGAGGCCGGCGACGCCAAGGAATACCTCATTCCCCGCGGCAAGCACATCACGGCCCAGGAAGGCGACTTCGTGGAGGCCGGCGAGCTTTTGACCGAAGGCTATCCGGAACTGCACGACATCCTGAAGATCAAGGGCGAGAAGTTCCTGGCCAAGTACCTCGTGGACGAAATCCAGGACGTGTACCGGTTCCAGGGCGTGGCCATCAACGACAAGCACATCGAAATCATCGTGCGCCAGATGCTCAAAAAGGTCTCGGTGCTCGATTCCGGCGAGACGACCTTCCTCATTGGCGAACAGGTCGACAAGATCCGCTTCATGGAGGAGAACCAGCGCTGCGTGGCCGAGGGGCTCAAGCCCGCCGTGGCCGAACCGCTGGTTTTGGGCATCACCCAGGCCTCCCTGTCCACGGATTCGTTCATCTCGGCCGCCTCCTTCCAGGAGACGACCAAGGTGCTGACCGAAGCCTCGCTCATGGGCAAGGACGATTCCCTGCGGGGCCTTAAGGAAAACGTCATCGTGGGCCGGCTCATCCCGGCCGGCACCGGGTATCGCCGTTACATGGACAGCGAGATCGAGGTGCCGCGCCAGCCCGAGCGTCCCGACCGGTTCCTGGAGGAGCTGGAGGACAATCCGATCCTGGCCGAAACGAGCGCCAGCCCCGAAGAATAGGCTGTCGCGCCGCATCGCATTGCAACGAAAGGGGGCTCCATCCGGAGCCCCCTTTTTTCGTGGCGTGTGCGGTGCCTGTCGCTTTGACGGAGTGAAGAGAGAAAAGAGGGTGCGAGAGGGGAAAACCCTTTCAAAAGGGTTCTCCCCTCTCGCGCTCTCCCCTTCCTAAAGTTTATAAAGGTGAGGCCGTTATTGCGGCCTGTTCCCTCTCCGAACCGTGATCAGGAAAAGTTTCCGACTTCAAACGCGTGTGCGCTTGATGAGGCAAAGCGACAGGTAATGGGGCTTTTCCGGCGCGTCTTCCAGCTTGCGCACGATGGCCTCGCCGTCGTGGCCGATGCGGGTGGCGAAGGTGGTCGCCCGGGTCAGGCCCATACGGCCAAGCAGGTCGCGCAGGCGGGGAAAATTGCGGTAGGCCTTGAGGATGACCGCGTTGTCCGCCGCCGCCAGTCCCTTTTCCAACCGGCCGCTCTCGTCCACGCCCGAGGCGATCAGCAGGTTCTCGCCGGATTCGACCAGCACGTCGCCAACCTTGGCCGCCGCCGCCTGAAACGAGGTGATCCCCGGCACGATGTTGACCGCAAGCCCCGGCAGGCGCGTGGTCAGGCGCGGCAGCACGTAGCCGAAGGTGCTGTAGAGCAGCGGATCGCCAAGAGTAATAAAGGCCGCGTCGCGCCCGGCGGCAAGCACTGCGGCCATGGCGGCGGTGTTGGCCTCCCAGGCGGCGTCCAGCGCGGCCGGGTCCCGGGTCATGGGAAAGGGCAGGCGCACGACGGTAGCTTGCGGCGGCAGGTGCGGCGCGATGATGGCCTGGGCGATGGAATAGTCGTTCTTGCTCGACGAGGCGGCGAAGACCGTGTCCACCTCCCCGAGAATCCGGGCCGCCTTGAGGGTCAGCAGTTCCGGGTCCCCCGGGCCGACGCCCAGGCCGTAAAGCGTTCCGAGCGTGGTCACGGACGCGCCTCCCGGGCCGGCGTTGCCGGCTTGCCGGCCAGTATCCGGGCAAGTTCCTCCACGGCGTCCACGCTTCCCGGTCCGGGGCGGGAGAAAAGCGCCTCGTCGACGACGAAGGCCCGGCGGTTTTTGACGCAGGGCAGTGACGCGTACTCCGGCCGGTCGGCCATGGACCGCGCTTCGGCGTTCATGGGGCCGCGCTGGGTCAGGCACACGTCCGGAGCCAGGCGCAAGAGTTCCTCGTCGGTTAAGCGTACGAGCTTTTTGTCCAGGCTCACGGCGTTTTCCCCACCGGCGGCGCGGATCACGGCATCGACCATGGAGCCTTTGCCGGCGGCCAGCAGGTTGCCGGAACGGACCTCGAAAAAGACCTTGGGCTTCTTTCCCCCGGGTGCGCTTACGGCCACGGCGGCGAGGCGTTTTTTGAGGCTTGCGTCAAGCTCTGCCGCCCGCTTTTGCGCCCCGGTCAGCACGCCGATGCGGTCTATCGCGGCAAAGAGCGAGTCGAAATCGTGGATGGAAAAAACGGCCACCGGCACGCCCAGTTTGGCCAGGTTGGCGGCGGCCTGTTCGGCTTCGCCGCGCCCGGCGGTTTGCAGCACGAGGTCGGGCTTGACCGCCAGCACGCGCTCCAGGTTGGGGCGCATGTGGGTGCCGATGACGGGCAGGGCGGCGATGGCGGCCGGCTTGTCGTCGGCGTCGGTGCGGGCCACGATGCGATCGGTGAGTCCCATGCCGGCGAGCATTTCGTTGTACGCGCCGTAAAGGGCCACGATGCGTTTGGCCGGAGCCTTGAGCGTTATGACGTGGCCCAGGTCATCCGTGATGCCCGTTCCCGCCGGAGCCGCCGGGGCCGCCTGGGCCGTTAGGAGCAGCGACAGCAGCACAAGCGGCAGGTACGGCCAAAGCCTGGGGCAGGCCGCTTTTCGGATGGGCGATGACCAGGATTTCGGTTTCATAGATCCTCGACAATGTTTGGCTGGTAAAGACGGCGGCCACCGGGCCGTCGGCCTCGATGCGGCCGTTTTTAATAAATATCAGGCGACGGCAGAAAAGCGCCGCCAGGTTGATGTCGTGCAGCGCCGCCACGATGGTCGTGCCGGCGGCGTTACGGGCGGCCAGGAGCCCGTAGAGTTCCATTTTCCGGGCCATGTCCAGGCTGGCCGAGGCTTCGTCCAGGATCATGGCGCGCGCGTCCTGGGCCAGGGCCCGGGCCGTCAGCGCCCGCTGGAACTCGCCGCCGGAAAGCTCGTTCATGCGCCGGTCGGCCAAATGGGCCACGCCCACCGCCGCCATGGCCGCCTTGGTCGCGTCCGCATCGGCCTCGCCGTAGCCGCCGAGGAAGGGCAGGTAGGGATAGCGGCCCATGCGCACCACCGTGCGCACGGTGAGCCCTCCCGCGCTTTCGGCCCGCTGGGGCACCACGGCCACAAGCCTTGCCCGCTCCCGGGCGGAGAGGCTGGCGATATCGCGCCCGGCCAGGGAGACGCTTCCGGCCACTGGGGGAAGTATGCCGGTCGCGGCCAAAAGCAGCGTGGTCTTGCCCGCGCCGTTGGGGCCGAGGAGTCCCACCATCTCGCCCGGGGCGATGTGCAGGTCGATGTCGGCCAGCACATCGCGGCCGCCGTACCCGGCCCGAAGTCCCTCGATGCGGATCACGCCCGGCCACCGTCGCGGCCCGTGACAAGCAGAAAACAGAAAAACGGGCCGCCGAGAAGCGCCGTCACCACCCCAACGGGCAGCTCCGCGCCGCCGGGCAGGATGGTGCGGGCCAGCACGTCGGCAAAAACCAGGAGCGCCCCGCCGCACAGCGCGCTTTGCGGCAGGAGCGTGCCGTGTTCGGCGGAAAAGAGCCGGCGGCAGGCATGGGGGGCGATGAGCCCGACAAAGCCGATGACCCCGGAAACGGCCACGGCCCCGGCGGTCAGGAGACTCGCACCGGTGAGCAGTGCAAGCCGTGCCCGGCCGGCGGCGACGCCCAATTGGCGCGCCTGGGTCTCACCCAGAAGCAGGATGTCGCACTCGCGGATGTACAGGCGAATCAGGACCACACCGGCCAGAAAGCAGGGCAGGAAAAGCGCCAGCTCGGCCTTGCCCCGTCCCTGGAAGCCGCCCATGATCCAAAAGACGATGCCGGCCACGGATTCCTCGTTGAGCGCCTTGGTGAGCGAGAGCAGGGCCGAAAGGAAGGTGGCGGCGATGATGCCGGCCAAAACCACCGTCTCCCGGCGCAACCCGCCGCAGGCCCGGGCCAGGGCCAGCACGAAGGCCAGGGCCGCCCCGCCGCCGGCCAGGGCGCAAAGCGGGGTGGCGATGACGCTTCCCGAGGCGGCGGCCAGACCGAGGGTCAGGGAAAGAGCCGCGCCGAAGGCCGCACCGCCCGAGACGCCGAGGGTGAAGGGATCAGCCAGGGGATTTCGCAACACCCCCTGGAACACCCCGCCGGCCATGGCCAGGGCCGCGCCCACGCCGTAGGCCAGCACCCCCCGCCACAGGCGCAGGTCGAGCACCACGGCCGTCAGCGCCGGATCGGCCGGGGCGGCCACGGGCAGGCCCATGGCCCGGCCGAGGACGGCGGCCACCTGGCCCGGACCGGCCGGATAGGCCCCGGCCAGGCAGGCCGTCGCCAGGGCGGCCAGCCCGGCCAGGGCCGGGAGCAGGGCGCGCACTCCCGCGCCTTGTAAGCGGTTTCGGGGCATTATTTTCCGGGCAGGGCGTCCACGGTCTTTTTCAGGTGGTCCATCCAGATGGCGGCCACGGCGTCACGGTCGCCGTTGCCCTGCATCTGGGGCGTTGCGGCGATGCCGGCGGCGGCGAGCTGCGAGGCCAGGGAATCCTTTTCCTTGCCGGCCATGTCGTTATGGGCATGGTCCCCGGCCACGGCGAACATGGGCATGAGCCAGGCCTTTTTGATGCCGCGCTTTTTGAGCTCCGCGATAAGATTCTCGAAGCTCGGCGTACCCTCGACCGTGGTCACGAAGGCGTTGGGGTCGAGCTGCCACAGGGTGTATTGCAGGGCCGGGTAGGCCATGTTGGCCGGGTGGTCGGTGCCGTGGCCGACGAAGACGAGCGCCTCGCCGGGCTTGCGGTCCTTGGGAGCCGAAGCGAGCAGCGCCTTGGCCACGCGCGGGAAATCCTCCTTGGCGAAAAGCAGCGGGGCGCTGACGGACACGTGGGTCAGCCCCTTGGGCAGGCCGGAGAAGGCCTCGGCCAGACGCACGAGGTCGTCGTACTCGTGGCCGGGAATGGTTTGCAGGGAGAAAAGGGCCACGTCGGTGACACCCTTGTCGGGCAGCACGGCCAGGGCTTCGGCCGGCGCAGGCGGCACGGCCTTGCCTTCCCTGGCCAGTTTGTGGCGGATCATGGAGGCAGTGTAGCAAAGCGAAACGGGCACGCCGGGATAGGCGGCCTTGACGCGGTCGACCATTTTCTGGATGGCCGGCGCGGCTTCGGGAACGCTGGTGCCGAAGGCGGCCACGACAATGGCCCTTTTGGGTTCCTTCTTGGCCTCATGACCGGCCAGGGCCGGCGCGGCCATGGCCAGACACAACCATAATGCGAAAAGCGCTCGCGGAAAACGGAGCATGGGAAAACCTCCATGGGCATGGAGGGCTCTTGATAAAAAAGGGTAACGGGTAGTCCCCGCGCTACGGGTTGACGCCCCGGTCCTTACGCCCGGCCGGCAAAAGCCCTCGTTGCCGGCGGGTTGGCCTGTGATCGACCGGGCAGGTCTTCCGGCTTGTCCCATCGGCTCCGGCCTTCCCGGGAATGTTTTCCCAGTGGCGCGCGAGGAAGCCGACTGTGGGGGACTTACGGCGGCGGGACCGCTCCCGAATCAAACGGGATTCCCTATTGAGCCCATGCGGGCGCCCGGATCGTTTCCGCGCAGTACCGGGGGCGGGTGCGGCTGTCAAGGATAGGCGGGGGTTTGGGTGGGCTTGATGACGCCCCGGTCGACCAGGGGCTTGTAGTCGGCCCGCTTGGTGAGCAGCGTGGGGACATGGAGGCTTTCCAGGAGCTGGAGCATGATCTGGATGGTGGTCGGGTTGGCCTTTTCCTCCATGACCACGATGGCCACGTCCTTGCCTACGGCGATTTTTTCGGCCACTTCCCAGGCCCCGGTGACGGGTCTGCCGCCGTCGAGACTGTAGGTGTTGTCCTTGACGGTGATGACGCCGGCCATGGCTGTGGCGGCGTACAGGGCAAGCGCTGTGAGCAGGGCCAGAAGGGCCGGAACCGGGCGAGGCCGGCAGGGGTATCTGGACATCGCGTCCCTTTGGGGCTAAAGATTTATTTCACGAAATACATCCGTTTGGGGGAGGTTCACCGTGACATTCGATTTCTCCGGTCTCATCGTGCTGTTCGGCTTTATTTCCGTGTTCATCGCCCTTCGGGTCATCAAGGCGCAGCAGGAAGCCAAACCCGAGGACCAGGACTGGTAGTACCGGCTCCTGGTGAGTCAGATTTTTTCACGGCGGGCGGCTCCGGCTTCCCGCCGTTTTGGCATTTTTCCAGACGCCTTCCCGCCGGTCCGGGCCCACCCGCTCTCTTCCCGGGGACCCCTTTCCGCGCGGGGCGGCCGCCCCATACGCAACTCTTCCGCGATGCCTCCGGTGCCTCCCCCCATATCCCCTTTGAAAGTTTTTGAAGGGGGTCCAGGGGGAAACTTTTTTCAAAAAGTTTCCCCCTGGCCGCCGGAGGCACGTCTCCCGCCCTTCCCCTATCTCCGGCGCAACTGGCGCTTGTCGCCGACGCGCACGGTCACCTTTTCCTTGTCCAGGTATTCGAGCAGGGCGATGAGGAACTTGCGGGACAGCCCTGTCAGTTCCCGAAATTCCGCCGGCCCCATGTCCGTGGCCCCGGCGGCGTAGTAGGCGCGCACCTTCTCGATGAGCCCGGTTATGGCCTCGGCGCAAAAATACATGTTTTCCTGGGCCTTGACGAGGAGCCTTTCGTCTATGAGCACCTTGTAGACCGGCTGGGCCTCCTTGAAGGTCAGGTCCAGGGGCTCCAGGATATCCTTGACGTTGGGCGGGGTCAGGCCGCCGGCGCGGTAGGCGGTAAGGAGCGTTTCGCGCAGCTTGGCCTGGTCCGAGGCCAGGGAGACCTTGTGGTCGGGCAGGCGCAGCACGTCCTGGTCGGTGGCCAGCCTGCCGGCCCGAAGCTGGCGTTCGACCACGAAATGGAAAAGTTTGGGCGCGAGATACTTGCCCCAGGTGGAGGCCAGCTCGCTGCGCGAGATGCCGAGTTTCAGCGGCTCGCGCTTGTGGTAGGCGGCCACGAAATCGGTGAGGGTTTGCGTCAGGGCGGCGACGACGTCGCCGTGGACGAAATGGCGTCCTTCCCTGCCTTCGCGGTCGACAAGCGCGGCCGCGCCCTTGTCGCACAGGCCGGAAAGCGCCTTGTCCAGGGCTTTGGATTCGAGGTCGGTGAGCGTCATCAGCCGGGCGAATCCCAGTCCCTCGGCGCCGGCCCGGGCCAGTTGCAGGGCGACGAGCTCCGGTCCCTCGGCCGTGGCCAGGGCGGCAAGCGTCGCGGCCGCGTCGGCGTCGAAGCGTTTGACCTTGCGGGCAAGCGGCGAAAGGATGCGCCCGCCGGCCATGGTGCGCAGCGGCGCGCCCGAGCGGATGACCACCCGGTCGCCGTAGACTCCGGCCAGGGGCTCGGGAAAGCGGATCTGGCACACGGCCGTCTCGCCGGGCTCCAGCTTGTCGCGGTCGGGCAGATGCACCCGGGCCAGGACTTCCCGCGTGCCGTGGTGGAAATGCACCTCGGTGCGGTGCTTGATGCCGCGCGGGGCCGAGGCCAGGCAGGAAAGCTTCACCTCCCAGGCGGCCTCCGGGAAAAGCGTGCCCGGCCGGGCCAGCACCTCGCCGCGTTCCACGTCCTCGACCTCGAGCCCGGCCAGGTTGACGGCTGTACGCCGTCCGGCCGGCGAGACTTCCACGGGTTCGCCGTGGGATTGCAGGCTGCGGATTTTGCTGCGCTTGTCCGAGGGGAAAAGCCGCACCTCGTCGCCGACCGCGAACGTGCCGGCAATGAGCGTGCCCGTGACCACGGTGCCGTGGCCCTTGAGCGTAAAGACGCGGTCGATGGGAAGCCGGGCCAGATCGGAACGCCGCCTGGGCGCGAAGTTGGCGGCCAGCTCGATAAGCGCCGCGCGCAGCTCGGGCAGGCCGGCTCCGGTATGGGACGAGACGGGAAAAATGGGGGCATCGGCCAGGAACGTGCCGGCAAGCTCCGCGCGCACGTCGTCCGTGACCATATTGAGCCAGTCCGCGTCCACCATGTCGGCCTTGGTCAGGGCCACGACTCCGGTCTCGATGCCGAGCAGGGTGCAGATGTCCAGGTGCTCGCGGGTCTGGGGCATGACGCCTTCGTCGGCGGCGATGACGAGGGTGACGAAATCGATGCCCGCCGCGCCGGCCACCATGTTCTTGACGAAGCGCTCATGGCCCGGCACGTCGATGATGCCGAGCCGCACGCCGCCCGGCAGGTCCATGAAGGCAAATCCCAGCTCGATGGTGATGCCGCGTTTTTTCTCCTCGGCCAGCCGGTCGCAGTCAATGCCCGTCAGCGCCTTGATCAGCGTCGTCTTGCCGTGGTCGATGTGCCCGGCCGTCCCCATGATGACTGGCATGGATGGTGCGCTCCTTGGTTGGGGTGGTGTGGAGAGGAGCCTCCGGCGGCCAGGGGAGGCGTTGCCTCCCCTGGACCCCACCACCGGGGGGCTTGATGCCCCCCGGACCCCCTTTACAGGGGATCGGGGCTAGCTCGAAAGAAAGGCTTTGTAGGCCAGCACGGCGGTGTAGACGTCGGCCGCGCTGGTGATCTCGAAGGGGCTGTGCATGCTGAGTACGGCCGGGCCGAAGTCGATGATGTCCATGCCGTAGACGGCCAGGAACTTGGCCACCGTGCCGCCGCCGCCGAGGTCCACCTTGCCGAGTTCGGCCATCTGCCAGGGAATGCCGGCGCCATCGAGGAGGTTGCGCAGCCAGGCCACGTACTCCGGATGGGCGTCGTTGGCCCCGACCTTGCCCCGGTGCCCGGTGAACTTGCAAAAGACCGGCCCATAACCAAGCGTCGCGGAATTGAGCTTTTCGTGCAGGTCCTGGTAGTCCGGGTCAAGGGCGGCATGCACGTCGGAGGACAGGGCTTTGCCGGCGGCCAGCACCCGGCTTTTGCGCGCGCCCGGGTCCCAGGCGTCGATCAGGTCTTCCAGGCAGTACTCGAAAAAGCGCGACTTGGCCCCGGTCGAGCCTTCGGAGCCGATCTCTTCCTTGTCCCAGAACAGCACGATCTGCGTGTGCTCCGGCGTCGGATTCTCGAGCAGGGCGGAAAGGGCGGTGAAGACGCACACCCGGTCGTCCTGGCCGTAGCCGCCGATGAGTGCCTTGTCCAGGCCCACGGGCCGGGCCGCCCCGGCCGGCACGGCCTGGAGCTCGGCGCTGTAGAGGTCGGCTTCCTCGATGCCGTACTTGTCGTAGAGCAGCGAGAGGACCTTGGCCTTGATCGGGTCCTTGGCCTCTTTTTTCTCGCCGCCTTCCGCGGCCTCGGGCGAGGCTTCGGGGCTGTGGCCGATCAGGATGTTGAGCTTTTCCGCCTCGAAGGCGTCGGACAGCTTCTGCTCCACTTGCTTGTAGGCCAGATGCGGCAGCAGGTCCGGGATGGCGAAGACCGGATCGGACGGGTCCTCGCCGATGGTCACGGGAATGACCGTGCCGTCCTTTTTGGCCACCACGCCGTGCAGGGCCAGCGGCCGGGCCAGCCACTGGTGCTTGCGGATGCCGCCGTAGTAGTGGGTTTTGAGCTGGGCCACGCCGCAGGATTCGTAGAGCGGGCGCTGCTTGAGGTCGATGCGCGGCGTGTCGCAGTGGGCGCCGACCAGCCGGAAACCCTCGCGCAGGGGCTTCTTGCCCTTGCGGGCGATGAACACCGTCTTGCCCTTCATGACGCGAAAGACCGCGTCGCCGCTAAAGTCTCCGTCCGGAGATTCGACATAGCCCGCCTCGGCGAGCGCCTTGCGCGTGTAGGCAACGGTTTCGCGCTCGGTCTTGCAGGCGGTGATAAAGGCAATGTAGCGGTCGGCCAGCTCCCGCATGCCGGCGCGCTGTTCCGGGGAGGCGTAGGTCTCCCAGCAGCTTTTGGCCTCGATGGCGTGGGAGGAGACACCGTTTTTCGTTTCGTTTGCATCGCTCATATCGCTAAGGCTCCTTCAATCAATAATGGCAATGGGGACATAGTAAGCGCCCAGGCCCCTGGTGGGAAGCCCCCCGGACCTGTCGCGCAATGGATCTAGCCGGCCAGGGCCGCGTCCAGAACCCGGGCCACGAGTTTCAGTTCATCGTCGGCCAGGGTGCGCGGGTCCAGGAGAAAGGCGTCGCCCTCGATGCGCCCGACCAGCGGCGGGTCGGTGACGAGCAGCCGTTCCCGCAGGGCGTCCGGCGACGGCGCGCCGGCAAGGGGCGTCAGGGAGACCAGCGTGGTCGGCAGGTCGTGTTCCGGAAACGCGCCGCCGCCGACCCGCGAAGCTCCGGGCGCGGCTTTGACGGCATAGCGTCCGGCCAGGGATTTTTTCAGGATCGCGGCCAGTCGCCGGGCTTTTTTGGCCAGCGCTTCCGGCGCGGCGGTGATCATGGCCAGGGTCGGGATTTCCTTTCTGGCGGTTGCCGGGTCGAGGTAGAGGCGCAGCGTGGCCTCGAGGGCGGCCAGCGTCATTTTGTCGATGCGCACGGCCCGGTTGAGCGGATTTTTGCGGATCGCCTCGATATAGTGGGCCTTGCCCACGAGGATGCCGGCTTGGGGGCCGCCGAGGACCTTGTCCCCGGAAAAGGTCACGATGTCCGCGCCCGAGGCCACGGCCTGCTGCACCGTCGGTTCGCCGGGCAGGCCGATGCCGGCGAAATCGGTCAGGTTGCCGCTGCCGAGGTCCTCCATCACGGGCAGGTTATGGGCGCGGCCGATGGCCACCAGCTCCGGCAGCGAGACTTCCTTGGTGAAGCCGATGATGCGGTAGTTGGAGGCGTGGACCTTGAGCAGAAGCGCCGTGTCTTCGGTGATGGCGTTTTCGTAGTCCCGGGGATGGGTGCGGTTGGTGGCCCCGACCTCGCGCAGGATGGCCCCGGATTTGGCCATGACCTCGGGGATGCGAAACGAACCGCCGATCTCGACCAGCTGGCCGCGCGAGACGATGGCCTCGCGGCCCTTGGCCAGGGTCTCCAGGGCGATGAGCACGGCGGCGGCGTTGTTGTTGACCACGAGCGCCGCTTCGGCCCCGGTGAGCTTTTGCAGGATCGCCACCACGTGGCTGTAGCGGCTGCCGCGTTCGCCGGCGGCGAGGTCGAATTCCAGGTTGGAGTAGCGCCGGCAGGCGGCGGCCGCGGCGTCGATGGCGGCTTCGGCCAGAAGCGAGCGGCCGAGGTTGGTGTGCACCACCACGCCCGTGGCGTTGACCACGCGCCTGAAATGGGGCCGGCAGGCGGCCACGGCGAACTGGGCGCATTGACCCGAAAGCGCCTCGGGGGCGAGCTGGGCCGGATCGGTGATGCGGCCGGCCTTGATGTCGGCGCGCAGCCCGTCGAGGAAATCCGTGATCGCGTCATGCACGAGCGGGCGCGGCGCGCCGGCGAGATCGGGCAGGGCGGTGAGATCGGCCAGGACCGCGTCCACGGCGGGCAGCAGGCGAAAGAGGTTTTGCACGGGCGCTTCCGGGAAGTTCGGGTTGGCGGCGCGCGCAGCCAACCGGCAACATCTTCAGGATATTGCCGCAGGCACGTCGCAGCCGCGTGGAAGCATCAGCCTAGCCGCAAACCCGGGCAAGATCAATTTTGCGGCGCGGCGAAAAGCGCTGCCAGCAGGTACATGGAGCCGCACACCAGCACCGTCCCTTCCAGGCGGCGCACGGCATCGAGGGCGGCGGCCGGATCGGCCACGGCCTTGGCGCGATCGCCCAGGGCGGCCACGACTTCCGCCGCGGGCCGCGCCCGGGATACCCCCGGCAGTTCGGGCACGTAGATGGGACCGGTGGTCAGTCTGGCGGCCAGGGGCGCTATGGCGGCAAGGTCCTTGTCGCCAAGGCAGGTGAAGATCAATCCCGTGGGGGCGATGCGCAGGGACGCGAGCGCCTCGGTCAGGGCGGCTAGCGCCGGCGGGTTGTGGGCGCAGTCCAAAAGCAGCCCCGGGGCCATGTCCGGGAGCTTGAGCAGATGGAGCCGGCCGGGAAGAAACGTTTCGGTCAGCGCCCGGGAGACGGCGTCGGGGTCCGGCGCGATGCCGAGCAGGTCGGCGCAAAGGGAGAATCCGGCCAGGGCCAGGGTGGCGTTGTCGGACTGGTGCGGCCCGGCCAGGCGCAGCCGGGCGGTGGGGATCTCCAGGCGCGGCCGTCTTTTGAGCACGGCATGGCGGCTGCCGGCGTCGTGGTGGGCCAGCTCGCCGGCAAGGTAGAGCCGCGTGCCCCGGGTCGTGGCCTCTTCCCGAAGGACACGCATGACTTCCGTGGATTGCGGGCCGGTTATGGCGACGCCGCCCGGGACCATGGCCCCGGCCTTGTCCCGGGTGATGTCGGCCAGGGTCGGGCCGATGACCGCCGCGTGGTCCATGCCGATGGGCGTGAAAAGCACCAAATCGCGGCTAAGGACGGTGGTGGCGTCGCCCGCGCCGCCGAGTCCGGCTTCGTACACGGCGGCTTCCGCGCCCTGGTCGGTGAAAAGCCGGACGGCCATGGCGGTCAGCAGTTCGAAATAGGTGAGCTTGCCTTTTTCGCCGCCGCCGCGCGTGGCGCCAAGAACCGCGTTTGCCGCCGCCACCCATTCGGCCGGGTCGAGCATGCGTCCGTTCATGAGGATGCGCTCGCGCACGTCCACGAAATGGGGCGACAGGTACAGTCCCGTGGGCAGGCCGTGGGCGGCCAGCATGGCGGCCAGAAAGGCGGCCGTCGAGCCCTTGCCGTTGGTGCCGACGACCTGCACGGCCAGATGGGGCAGGGTGGTCAGCCGCATGCCGGCCAGGGCCGCCTGCATCCGGTCCGGCGTAAGGTCCATGTGGAAAAGCCCGAGACTGTCGAGATAGGCCGCAAGCGTGGCAAAATCGGTGAAATCAGATGGTGATGCAGTCATGTTCGCGCAGCAGATGGTAGGAATGCCCGGCCAGTTCGCGTTCCAGTTCGTCCTCGATCTGGGCGGCGAAGGGGGCTTTCATATGGTAGATGTGGACTTCGGGGTTGGCGTGCAGCTTGGCCAGTTCGGCGTGCAACAGACGCGGGGTGAGGTGTTTGGAGGCGGTGGCCAGGGCCTCCATGTCGGAGGGGAAGGAAGCCTCGGTGATGAGGTGGCGCAGGGGAAAGGGCAGCGCATCGCAAAAGCGCCACCAAGCGTCGCAGGGGCCGGTATCGCCGGTATAGGCCAGATTCTTCGCGCCGCCGTCCTCCCACAACACGTAGCCCGAGGCCGCCTTGGCGTGGTTGACCGGATGGGTGGCCACGGTCAGCCCGTCGATGACGACCGGTTCGCCCGGCGTCATGGGGGCATAGGTCAAAACCGGTGAATTTTCCGGGATGACGGTGAAATCCGGCCAGATGGTGTCGTTTAGAAGGTGCGCGGCGATGGCGTCGAGAACCTCGGGCAGGCCGTGGATTTGCAGCGGCGGCCGTTTTTTGCCGGCGAAAAATTCGATGAGGTTGTCGGCCAGAAACAGGATGTCCTTGATGTGGTCCAGGTGGGCATGGCTGACGAATATATGTTCGATGCGGGCCTGGGCGGCCAGATCGAGGGCTGAGGTGACGGTGCCGGCGTCGAGCAGGACGGTGCCGTTGACCAGAAAGGACGTCAGGTTGTGACCGGGGAGGTCCGAGCCGGAGCAGCCGAGCACGCGTAGATTCATGTCTCCCTCCTGGTTGCGGGGACGGCCGGGGTCAAGGAGTTTGGGCTTGCGGTGATGTTTCGTCAAGCGCGGCCTTGACCGCGTGCGGGGGCTTTATTAGGTATGCCTGCACGCGCCCGTAGCTCAGTCGGATAGAGCATCTGCCTTCTAAGCAGACGGCCACAGGTTCGAATCCTGTCGGGCGCACCATTATTCCAAGGGCTTAGAGACAGTCTAAGCCCTTTTCTTTGGTCTAGCTTGCGTTTTGGTCTGATTTTGGTCTAGTGACTGACGTCAACGGGTGTCTAATCGTGGGCAATTGGGGGCAGTTATGGCGACCTTCCGCAAGCGCGGCGCGACCTGGAATGTACGGATTCAGAAGAAGGGGCATCCATGCGTCAGCCGGTCCTTCGACACGTTGGCGGAAGCGGAGCGCTGGGCAAAGGGTGTTGAGTCAGACATTGATCGCGGCTCGGCCGCGTACCTGCCTGCCGCCCGCGAGGCGGAGAAGGTGACCTTGGCCGAGGCGATTACGCGGTACGTCCAGGAACGGGTGCCGGCTCTGATAACGGCCTATAAAGTGCAAAAGCGAGCCGAGGCGATAGCCGCCAGGCCCTTTGCCGCGAAACCGCTGGCCGCGATCCGAAGCAAGGATGTCGCGGATTATATCCGCGAGAGAGAAGGCGAGGGGGTTGGGGCGCAAACGATCATCCATGATCTGAATACGATTTCGAAGGTTTTTGAGATTTGCCGGCGCAACTGGGGAATGGTCGCCCTCGACAACCCCGTGAAGCTGGTCGACAAGCCCAGCTTGCCTGGCGGCCGCGCCCGGCGGCTTGATCCTGATGAGGAAAAGCGGCTTCTCGAGGAGTGTGATTTCGAATTCGCACTTATCGTGCGCTTTGCGCTGGCGACGGCTATGCGGCGCGGAGAGATCGCCGATTTGACCTGGGAGAATATCAATATTGAGGCGCGAACCGTTTTTCTTCCAAAAACAAAAAACGGAGAGTCGCGGACGGTGCCGTTGTCACCGGATGCCTTGGCGGTGCTTGTCGCGCTGCCCTGTGCGATTTCGGGGCGCGTGTTCCCCCTGCTGCGAGATCCGGATCGAGTCTCAAAAATGATGGCTCGTACTGCGAGAAAGGCGGGGCTTGAGGATCTTCATTTTCACGATTTGAGGCATGAGGCGACCAGCCGGCTTTTCGAGAACACGGACCTAGACGTGATGGAAATCAAGGGGATCACGGGGCATAAGTCCATGCAGATGCTGGCCCGGTATTCCCATCTGCGAGCGGGACGGCTGGCGGAACGACTGGCGGGGGGGAAAAGGTGATGCAACTATGCGCACTTGGCATGGTATCGTATGCTGGACTTTATATTAAGATTCCACCATCTAACAATGTTATTTTTGTTGAGCGCTATGCCGCACCGTTCCTCGTTTGCCACCCCGCGGCAGCAATCTTTACCATGCCTGCATCCTGAATAGGCACCCCTGCTCACTTTCATCGTGTAGGGTCAGGATGATTTCGTCTTCTGTGAATACTGGCTCTTCATCTGTGCGAACAGGCAAGTCTGAGTCGATAAGAGTGATTATCGGTTGCAAGCCGAGAGCGGCATATTGATGAATGACTGCCAGTAAATTTTCTTTTTTCCGGTTATCCAAAGATTCAAACACACCATCATGATAGACAAAACGTGGAAATTTATCGTCAAGATGTGCGCGAAGTACCGCCATGTCGAAAGCCATACACAGCAATTTACGATATGTGTGACCGAGGTCCGCACTTGTAGCGTTGCCAGACTCGTCAAGAATTTCCGCTTTAAACTCCAGATGTCCTGCTTGATTCGGTGATACGCTCAGCAAAGCTTTTCGATCGATCACATCTTCGACAATTTCGCTGAAAAACAACCGGATTGTCGAAAATAAGCTCATTTGATCCGAGTTTTGCCTTTCAACGTCGGCTTCGATCTGGGTCTGCAAATAACCGCGCTCTTCAGTCAAAGTTCTGATGCCTGTCCTGAGCGCAAGGCGCTCCTGCCCCAATATCTCGATCCCTGCTCCATAATCATCCCTGCCTGAGCTTCTGCAGCTTTCCTCTCGACCTGACAAGATGCGCCGTCTTAGGCGTTTACCGTGGACCCTACCATGGCAGCCAGCAAGGCATTTTGAAAATAATAGTCTGCAAAAAGTTTTGTTGCACAAGAAAAAGGAGCTTTTCTATGTTGAGACTAATATTGTTTTTCGTGTGTTTAGTGTCAATTGCTTCGACCTGTTGCGCTGAAGATAATAATACCAGGTAAACCCCCGGCTTTGCCGGGGGACTCCCAGAGTTTGACAGTTCCGGGAATCAGAAGCCTTCAACGTATGAAAAGGGCTTTTTCCCCGTCTATCGCCGGCCATTACCGGCCAGAACCGGGGGTCGGGATTTGCGCACGCAAGGCCCGGCCTCCCCGCGTTCGTACCTCAAGGAACGCTTGCGACAATTTCGTAGGGAAGCGCTTGCGATTGTGCGCCCATGCGGTCCACACCCTGATGAACCGGGCGAAGGCGGACTTTGCGCTGAAGGGCATGGCCTTCTCGCTGCCCGCGTAGCTCGTCAGCGCGGTGATGAACTCCGCGACCGTCTTTGCACGCCTTGCGCCGCACCTGAAACCGGAGGCGGGCGGGACTGTTCTTTTCGGATAAGACAGCGTCGGTCGTCTCCCGTATATGATACTGAGTTTCATTTCCAAAAAGGTTTTCCGGTTTTCCACCGGGAAACTCGTGTTGCGCCCGACTGCTGCCGGTTGGAAGCGTCCGAAGTCCTGGGACGCCTGCTCAGGTAAAATCGGTCGGGGCAAAAAAGGATGTCTGTCATGCCGCAGATCGAATTATCGTTGGGATGGATTTTTTCCCAGGCCACGGGGCCGGTGCAGGGGGTGCTGGTCATCCTGATCGTGTCTTCCGTCGTATGCTGGGCGGTCATTTTGGAGAAATGTGTCCTGCTCCATAAATATCGACGGCAGGCGCGCTGGTTTGAGACCCTGGTCGGCTCGGGAGAGACCTGGACATCGCCTGGAGGCGAATTGTCCGACGCGTTGCTTGCGCAGGGGCGTCGTGCTTTGGAGCGGCGCAGAAGCAGCGAAAGTGACGCCGACCACCGGGATCGCATCGAACGGACCATGCGTGATGCCGTGTCGGGCGTGCTGCTGCGGGCCGAACGGCGTCTGCCCTATCTGGCCACCATCGGGTCGGTCGCGCCCTTTATCGGCCTTTTCGGCACGGTTTGGGGCATCATGCATGCCTTTATCGGTATCGCCCAGAGCAATGACACCAGCCTAGCCGTGGTGGCGCCGGGTATCGCCGAGTCGCTTTTTACCACGGCGGCCGGGCTGGTGGCGGCCATTCCCGCCTCGGTGGCCTACAACAAGATCGCCTCGGATTTCAACAGCCTGGCCCGTCGGCTGTTCCTGGCCATCGCGACGCTGGCGCGCCAAGCCCCGGAAGGGAACATGGAGAGCCTCGATGACGCCGCTTGACGCCTCGGGAGGCGCCGAACAGGGGGCGGGGCTCAATGCCGAGATCAACGTCACGCCGTTTATCGACGTAATGCTGGTGCTGCTTATCATCTTCATGGTCACGGCGCCGCTGATGATGGCCGGCGTGCCGCTTAGGCTGCCCAAGACCACGGCCTCCTCCCTGGCCCAGCCCAAGGAACCCATTGTGGTCAGCATGGACAAGGATGGCCGGATGTATCTCGGCGACGAGGCCGTGGCCGAGGATGCCATGGCGGCGCGTCTTACGGAAATGGTGACCACCGATCCAGGGCGGACCGTCTTCGTGCGTTGCGACCGGAGCCTTGATTATGGTCGGGTCATGGAGCTGCTCGGCCGGATGGGGGGGTGCGGGGTGTCCAGTCTCTCCCTTGTGTCCGAGGCGCGGCAGGAGAGCCAACCAGCCGGGGGCCAGCCGTGAGCCCGAGGCCGGGCCGGCGCCAGCCCGGGCGGCACCTGTCGCCGGCCTGGGGGGCGCTGGCGGTTTCCGTGCTGGCCCATGGTCTGGCCGTGGCCGGCATGGCGGCCATGGCCGGACCGCCGTCGTGTCCGCCCATGCTGCCGCGCATCGTGTTGACCGCTGCCTTGGCACCGGCGGGTTGCGGCAGTGGTCCGGCCGGTCCCGCTGCCGCGCCGGCCGCGCCGGCCGCGCCGGAGCCGGAAGAGGCGCCACGGCCGCCTGTGGAGCCAGTCGCCGCCAATGCGATCGCGCCCACTCCCGATCCGGTGGTGCCGCCCAAAAAGGAGCCCAAGCCGGTCACGCCGAAACGGCCCGTCACTCCCGTGGCCAAGGTGAAAAAGCCTAGAACAGAGCCCGAACCCAAGTCGGTCGCTGCCGCAGCCACCCCGCCCGCGGCCGGGCCGACCGAGGCCACGGCTGCCCGGCCGGGGGGCGGCTCGGGCGCATCCTCCGGGCCGCCGCTGCCCTCGGGTGGCGGGGCTGGGCCCGGATCCATCGGTTCCCCCCTGGGCGCCGACGAACTCGACAACCAGCCGGCTTTGGTCTTCGCACCCAAGCCCGAATATCCGTTTCAGGCCAAGCGGCGCGGCCTGCGGGCCCTGCTCCAGGTGCGCCTGCTCGTTGACACGGTTGGCCGGGTGGAACGCGTGGACATCCTGCGCGGGGAGCATGCCGAGGCCTTTGCCGAAACCGTGCGCACCACTCTCGCCCACTGGCGCTTCAAGCCCGGCACCCGAAAGGGCGCGCCCGTGCATTGGGTGGCCATCCTGCCCATCGCCTTTGAACTGGAGTAGGGCCTTTTTCGCCGGCGGCTGGTGAAGAGCTGGAGGCCTCCGGTTGGGGCGAAAGCGTTCCAGAAAAGGGCATCGGGCAGGATCGTTTGGGGCAAGACGGGGCGCTCGGTCGGGAAAAGGCAGCGGGCGCGGGGGGAACAACCCCGCGTAGCCCTGGCTTTGCTCCCTGAACAAAGGAAAGGAGATACATGAAACGCTCGGGACGTTCCGGGCTTGCCAGGCTTTTCGAACTGGCCGGCACGAAGAGGAGCCACCTGATCGCCTCGGCCCTGTTGTCGGTTGTCGCCTCGGCCTGCGCCCTGGCGCCGTACTACATCGTTTATCTGGTCCTGATCAGGCTTCTGGCCCCGGATTTCGGGCCCCGGGCCGTGGCCGAGATCAGGACCCTGGCCCTGGTGGCCGTGGGGGTGCTCGTACTGCGCGGCCTGACCCTTTTTGCCTCGACCATGTGTTCCCACGCGGCGGCTTTCGACATCCTCTACAACCTCAGGTGCGCCCTGTCCGCCCACCTGGGGCGGCTGCCCATGGGCTATTTCAGCGTCCGCCAGAGCGGGCAGATCAAAAAGGTGCTCTACGAGGACGTGGAGGATCTGGAAGGATTCATCGCCCACCACATTCCGGACCTTGTCGCCGGGGCCGTGCTTCCGGTCCTGATCGTCGGAGTGCTTTTCGTGGTGGACTGGCGGCTGGCCCTGGTGGCATTGCTGCCGCTCCCGCTGGCGTTTTTCCTGCAACGCCGGGCGTTCGCCCGGGACGGCCAGGAGGAGCGCCGCATCCGCTACCACAACGCCCTGGAGGCCTTAAATGCCACCATCGTGGAATACGTCCGGGGCATGCCGGTCATCAAGGTCTTCAACCAGACGGTGGCGTCGTTCGCCAGGCTCAAAAACGCCGCCCTGGACTATCGGCGCTGCATCGAGGCGATCACCCGGGCCATGGCTCCGGCCTGGGCCCTGTTCGTCGTGGTCACCGCCTCGGGCCTGCTTTTCATCTTGCCCTTTGGCCTGTGGCTGTATCTCGCCGGACAGATCAGCCTGCCGGTCCTGCTGCTTTTTTTGATGCTCGGTTCGGGCTACATGGCCCCGCTGCTGCGGCTGGCCATGCTCGGCGGGCAGCTCGGGCATCTGCTGGAGGGGCTTGCCCGGGTGGACGCCATCCTGGCGGTGGCCCCCCTGCCCGAACCGGACTCGCCCCGGTCCCCCCGGTCCTCGGCCATCGAATTCGACAAGGTCACCTTCGGCTACGGCGACAGGCCCGTGCTGCGGGAACTGTCCTTGCGCCTGGCCCCGGGCAGCGTCACCGCCCTGGTCGGGCCGAGCGGCGCGGGCAAGACCACCATCGCCCAACTGCTGGTGCGCATGTGGGACGTTTGGGAGGGCGCGATCCGCATCGGCGGCGTGGATATCCGGGACATGGCTTCGGACGAACTTATGCGCCAGGTCGGGTTCGTATTCCAGGACGGATTCCTGTTTGGCGACACGCTGCGCGAGAACATTCGCATGGGGCTTGACGGGGTCACCGACGCCGACATCGAGGGGGCGGCCCGGGCGGCCCAGTGCGAGGAATTCGTGCGCCGCCTGCCCAAGGGGTTTGACACCCGGGTGGGCGAGGGCGGGGAGGTCCACTTGAGCGGCGGCGAGAAGCAGCGCGTGGCCATGGCCCGCATCATGCTCAAAAACGCGCCCATCGTGGTGCTGGATGAGGCCACGGCTTACGCGGACGCGGAAAACGAGGCCAAAATCCAGGACGCCTTTGCCGCGCTCATGCAGGGAAAGACCGTCCTGGTCATCGCCCACCGCCTGTCCACCATCACCGATGCCGACGCCATCGTGGTGGTCAAGGACGGCGTGGTGGCGGAGCAGGGCGGCCACGAGGAACTGCTCGCGCGTGGCGGCCTGTACCACGCCATGTGGCAGGCCCATACGGCGGCCAGGGCCTGGACCCTGCAAGTCTAAGGAGGGATCATGCTTGGAGCCATGCGCGTCATTGCCGGCGATTTGCGGCATCTTTACGGGTTGACCCTGCTCAATGTCCTGCATCTGATGCTCACGGGAGCGCCCGCCGGCATCCTGTTCCTGGTCGTTCTCGAACTGCTGTCCCCTCGGGATCAGGTGCGCGTGGCGCGCCTGATCGGCCTTTTCGCGGCTATGGCCGCGATCATGCTTCTCAATCTGTTCGTGGCCGTTCGGGTGCATGTGCGGGGCTATATTTCGGCCTATGCCCTGGCCACCGAGGCGCGGCTGCGCCTGGGCGACCATTTGCGGCGGCTGTCGCTCGGGTTTTTCAAGAAGCGGGATCCCGGCGACATCTCCGCCCTGCTGCTCCAGGACATGGCCAAGGTGGAGTCGATTTTCGGCCACTTTTTTCTGGACGCCATGGCCTGCCTGGTGCTGCCGGCCATGATGTGCGCCTTCTTCCTGGCCAGCGACTGGCGCCTGACCCTGCTTATGGTCGGGGCCGTGGCCGTGGCCGTGCCGGGGCTTCTCCTGGCCGGCCGGGTCATCGACCGCTTCGGCCGGCGGCACATCGTTTCCCGCAACCGCACGGCTTCGCGGCTGCTGGAGTATTTGCAGGGCATCAAGGTCCTCAAGGCCTTTTGCCTGACCGGGCGCAATTTCCGTCGTCTCGACGAGAGCATGCGCCGCCTGCGTGACGACAGCATCCGCCTGGAAGCCGCGGCCGGCGCGCCGGTCATGCTGTACGTGATCATCCTGGAACTGGGATTTGTCGGGCTGCTGGTCGTGGGTGCCAACCGACTGGCCGCCGGCAGCCTCGCCATCCCGGTGTTCGTCCTGTTTTTGGTCATCGGCTACAAGTTTTTCGAGCCGCTGATCAATTTCGGCGTGTTCCTCTCCGAGATGCGCTACATGAACATCGCCGCCGGCCGCATCGCCGCAGTCCTGGACACGCCTCCCCTGGCCGAGCCGGCGGTTCCTCTCCAGCCCGGCCCCATGGACATCGTCTTTGACCGGGTCCGCTTCGGCTACGGACAACGAAAAGTGCTCGAGGGCGTGAGCTTTCGCGTGCCCGAAAAGGCCATGACGGCCCTGGTCGGCCCTTCGGGCAGCGGCAAGACCACCATCACGAGCCTCATTGCCCGGTTCTGGGACGTGGACGCCGGGAGCATTGCCATCGGCGGGGTGGATCTGCGCAACATCCCCCTCGAAACGCTCAATGCCAGCATCAGCGTGGTCTTCCAGGAGGTCTACCTCTTCCGGGACACCATCCTGCACAATATCCGGATCGGCAAGCGAAACGCCTCCCGGGAGGAGGTGATCCGGGCGGCCCGGACCGCCCGGTGCCACGATTTTATCGAGAGGCTGGAAAAGGGCTACGACACCATGGTGGGGGAGGGCGGGGGCACCCTGTCCGGGGGCGAAAAACAGCGCCTGTCCATTGCCCGGGCTCTGCTCAAGGACGCTCCCATCGTCATCCTCGACGAGGCCACCGCCTCCCTGGACCCGGAAAACGAGCTGCTCATCCAGCAGGCCATTGCCGCCATGGTGCGCTGCAAAACGCTCCTTGTCATTGCCCACCGGCTGACGACCATTGCCCGGGCCGACCAGATCCTGGTCGTGGACAAGGGACGCATCGTCCAGTCCGGTGTCCACGAAACGCTTTTGGCTTCCGGCGGGCTCTACGCCACTCTCTGGAACGAGCAGCAACGCGCCCGGGGCTGGAAGTTCCGGGGCGGGACCGCTCGTGCCGGTGGGGAGGTGGCGGCATGATGACGCCGTCGCGCTGGTTGCTCCTGGGCAGCCTCTATATCACCCAGTATCTTGGCCAGGGTTTTTTCATGATCGCCCTGGTGGCCATTTTGCGCAGCAGGGGCGCGTCCCTGGAAAAGGCCGGCCTCGTCTATCTCATGGGGGTCTGCTGGATGGCCAAGCCGCTTTGGGCCCACCATGTGGACCGCATTCGTTTCGGCCGCCTGGGACACTACCGGGGCTGGCTGCTTGCGGCCCAGTCGGGCATGGTGGCGACGCTGCTCGTCATCGGACAGTTGGACGTGGTGCGGGACTTTTACGTTGTGCTCGGGTTTTGCCTGCTGCTGGCGTTGCTGTCGGCCACCCAGGACGTGGCCGCGGACGCGCTGGCCTGTCTGCTTTTGTCCCCCGGCCAGCGGGGGATGGGCAACGCGGTGCAGGCCGCGGGCGGCTTGCTCGGCAACGTCATCGGCGGCGGCGTGGTGCTCATGGCTTACCCTCATGTCGGCTGGAGGGCCTGTCTGCTTATTCTGGCCGGCGGTACGGCCTTGTCTCTTGGGCAATTGCTGTTTTTCCGGGAACCGCAACGACCGGTCCGCTCCAACGTGGCCGAGGTCGGTTTCCGGCGGCTCTGGCGTTTTTGGAAGGAGCCGGGGCGGGGGCGGTGGCTGCTCGTGCTGCTGCTTGCGCCCTGCGGTTGCGGCATGGGTTTTGGGCTCATCACGCCCATGCTCACCGACGGCGGCTGGTCCATGGAGCGTATCGGCCTGGTCACCAACGTCGGAGGCTCCCTGACCGGGGCTCTGGCGGCGGCCCTGGCCGGCTGGGCCGTGCAGCGCCTGCCTCGCCGCACGGCCCTGATCGTCATTTCCGCGCTCCAGATCGTGGGCGTGGCCGCCTTGCTGCCGGTCGCCGAGATGCGCGTTGGCGTGGGCGCAACCGTGGCTTGCCTGACGTTTTTTTACCTGTGCCCCTCCCTGCTCATGGTCATCGCCACCACCCTGATCATGGACCATGCCTCGCCCGAGAGCCCTGCCACGGACTTCACCTTGCAATACAGCGTGTTCCACACCACGGGCTACATCAGTGCCGGCGCGAGCACCGTGTTGGCCCAGCACTGGGGGTATCCGGGCGCGATTTCCGCGGCGGTGCTGCTGACAATGGGCCTGTTCCTGGCGACGTTGCGCCTGGGGAACGGGCGGCAGGCCCTTGCGCCCGAGGCTGTTTCCGTCTTTGAAACGGACTGAATCCAAAGGACGATTCCGGAATGGCCGTATGAAAAAGCCAGAAGAATGTTCCAGTCTGGAAGACATCCGGACCGAGATCGATGCCATTGACAGGGAAATTGTCGAACTGCTGGGCTGCCGGCTCGGCTATGTGTTCGCGGCGGCGCGGTTTAAGCCCACCGAGGAGAGCATCGCCGCCCCGGACAGGGTCGCGGCCATGCTCGGCGACCGACAGGCCTGGGCGGCAAGCTGCGGCTTGTCCCCGACGTTTGTCGCCGAGTTGTTTTCCCGAATCACGCAATGGTACATCGCCGCCCAGACCGAGCGTTGGCGGCAACTGCGCGCCGAGCAGGGGGGGCGCCCATGATGGTTGCGGCCCTTCGCGATAATCTTCTCGCTGCACTGCGTGACGCGGCCAAGCGCGCCTACCGGCTCAACCGCCCGGTCCTTGCCGTTGCGAGCCTTGCGGTGCCGCAACCCGATCTGCTCGGGATCTTTGACCGCTATTGGCCCCGCCTGGCCACGAGCCTTTGGCTCGGCACCGGTGCCCATGCCTTGCTGGGCCTTGGCATCGCCACCGAGTGCAGGGCCCGGGGCGCGGACCGTTTCGCCTCCATCGCCCTGGCCTGGCGAACCGCGATCCGGGATGCCGTGGTCGTCGGCGAGGCAGGCCCCATTGCCATGGGCGGGTTCCGGTTCGACACGGATCGTCCCGTTTCCGCATTATGGCGCGGTTTCCCGGACGGATCGCTGGTGGTCCCGCGCTTGGCGATCCGGTGCCAGGCCGGCTTGAGCCGGCTTATTCTGGCCGATCTTGTCCCCGTTGGGGTGGATGCCGAGCGCCGGGTGGACGCGTTGCTGGCGTCCTGGGTGGACAGCGCGGCCGAGGCGGGGGCCTCTGGTGCGGATGGTTGCGGCCTGATGGCGGTTGCGGGGGCTGCTGACGAGAAAGAGCAATGGGTCTCCCTGGTGCAACGCGCGCTCGATGCCATTGACCATCGCGACTTGGAAAAAGTGGTGGCCGCGCGCATGCTGCGCCTGGAATCCTCCAGGCCGATTCCGCTTCTTCACGTGTTGCGCCGGCTGCGCGCGGACAACCCCGCTGCCTGCGTCTTTGCCTTCCGGCGGCATGGCGCCTCGTTTATCGGGGCCACGCCGGAAACGCTTTTTACCGCTGACGCGGGGTCGTTTCGCACCATGGCCCTGGCCGGCAGTGCCCCCCGAAGCGAGGACCCGGTGCTGGACGCGCGTCTCGGGCAGGAGCTGCTCGCCTGTGCCAAGGAGCGGTTCGAGCACGATGTGGTGGTGCGGACCATCCGACAGGCCCTGGAGCCCTTGTGCGTCCGGATTGCGGCGGATGCCAGCCCCTCGTTGCAGAAGCTGCGACGGGTGCAGCATCTCGTGACGCACTTTACGGGCGAACTCCAGGCCGGCCGGAGCCTTTTGGATATTGTGGGGCGGCTCCATCCCACTCCGGCCGTGGGCGGTGTTCCGCTCGGGCCGGCCTTGGCATTCCTGCGGGATCATGAGGGAATCGATCGCGGCTGGTATGCCGGGCCGGTGGGCTGGCTCGATGCCAAGGGAAGCGGCGAGTTCATGGTTTCCCTCCGATCCGGCTTGATAAGCGGTCGGTGCGCCTCGCTTTTTGCCGGCTGCGGGCTCGTGGCGGGTTCCAATCCCGAAGCGGAGTTTCAGGAGACGCAGCTCAAGTTCGCCACCATGCTGGAGGGGATCGACCCCAACCGGGCCGGCCTTGCCCCGGTACTCCGTCAATGAACGCGCACCGGCCTGGCAGGCGCATCCGGGATGCCTCGGTTGCGTTTCCCCGTTCCGGGGGATGTCATGGCCATGGGCCCAGCACGCAGGCCCCGGCATAGCCCGGTGCCGGCACAAATGGCCGCAGGTGCCAGCGTTGGGGAGCTCCCCCGCTGGTCGCGGCGAGCCGCAGGATGCGCGGCCGGGCCATCCGGTCCAAGCCGATGTCCAAGGCGCGCAGGTCGCGGCCGAGACCCTGGCCCGTGGCCTTGACCAAGGCCTCCTTGCCGGTCCAGCAGGTATAAAAGGCCTCCAGACGCTGTTCCCGGGCCAGGCTGCGGTGCTGCCGGGCCTCGTTCGGGGAAAGACACAGCTCCACGAGCCGTTCCAGATCGGGAAGCGGGCGTATCTGCTCGACATCCACGCCGACCTCCCGCCCCAGGGCCAGGACGATCAGGACGATGTTGCCGGAGTGGGACACGTTGAACCCGATGGGCGGCAGGTCGTGGTGGGTTGCGCCAAGCCTGGGCTTCCCGTTGGCATCGGCCTGAAGGGACACCTCCCCGGCCTCCCGGTCCAGGGCCTGGCCAAGCAGCCGGCGCAGGACGCCTCTGGCCACCACCGACCGGTCACGATCTTCCTGGAAACGAAAGGCAGCGGCCTTGTGGCATTCCTCCTCGGACAGGCAGGAGTGAAGCGCCGGGAGCAGGGCTTGGGCCTGGTCCACCCGCACCGTGAAAAGGTGCGCCTGGTTCGGTTTCAAGGCCGGGCCTTGGCCCAAGGGGGGGATCGTATGGAAGATGATCGTCATGACGCGGGGCTGGCCGCCGGGTCTATGATTTGGGTCACGGCGCGCACAACGGCCTTTTGCGCCGTCTTGATGAAGAAGTGGTCGCCGGGAAAGATGTGGCAGGCAAACGAGGCCGTGGTGTAGTCGTCCCAGGCGAGGAGTTCCTGCCGATCGGCCTCGTGGTCCTCGCTGCCTCCGAAGGCCGTGATGGGGCAGGCAAGCGGCGCTTCCTCCTGAAAGGCATAGGTCTCATCAATGCTGAAATCCGCGCGCAGGACCGGCAGGAACAGCTGCATGAGGTCCCTGTTTTGGAGCACTTCCTCGGGCATGGCCGAATAGCGGCGCAGGCCGTCGATAAAGGCCTGGTCCGAAAGCTGGTGCATGGGCGAGGGTTCCGGGATATGCGGTGCCCGGGCTCCCGACACCAGCAGGTGGCGCGGCTCCAGGCCTTTGTCCCGGCGCAACGTCCGGGCCAGTTCGAAGGCGATTTTGGCGCCGAGGCTGTGCCCGAAAAAGGCGAACGGGGTATCGCAGTAGGGCTCCATGGCCCGGCCGAGGGCGGGGATCACCTCGTCCAGGCGGGCCAGGGGGGGGTGCGCGATGCGGTTTTCCCGACCGGGAAGTTGCACCGCGCAGACCTGCACGCCCTGGGGCATGGCCGCCTGCCATTGTCGGTACAGTGAGGCGCCTCCGCCGGCGTAGGGAAAGCACACCAAGCGCAGCTTGGGTTTGACGCGGACGTTTCCCTCGACCATCCAGGTGGTGGTGTTCGAAAGGCTGGACATGCTGTCTCCCTGGGTTTGCAACTGTGGCCCGGGTTGCCGCGCGGGCGGCGTGGGTGTTCTCCCCGGCCCTGGCGAAGACGGGGCGGGCGACCGTCGTTGTTGCCTGTGTTTGCACCACTGGGCGTCTTTTCCGACGTGTGGGAGAGAAAGTCAATAAAATGATAATGGTTATCATTATCCGTCAAAAACAAATCTTCCATCGGTAGCGGCAACCAGACTGTCAGGTACATTCCCTCGGCGCCGGTGCCTGGGCATCGGTCGGACGCGGCGGGCATTGTCGGGAACCAGATATCCGGTCCCGAGTGTGCAAAGCGGCGCCTGCCTCCGGCGCGCCCGCGTTGCCGCAAGGCCCTGTTTCGCCCCGGGCGCCGCAAATGCCACTGCAAGCCCAGGCTGGAGAGAACTGATGATCAAGACCGGACAAACAGTCAAAACAGGCGGCGGCAAGGGATTTCTTCAGGTCGTGAAGAAACAGCGGGCCAGGCTGGCCGGCTCCATTGCGTTCGCCGTGCTGGGCCAGGGCGCCGGGTTGGTGCCGTTTTTCATGATCGCCTCAGTCATCACGCTATTGGCCGCCAGGCCGCTGGGCGCAATTCCTTCCGGGGAGCTCTATCTGCCCCTGATCTACGGCGCCGTGGGCCTGGTGCTCAAGCATGTGTGCATGGCCGTCTCCTCCGGGCTTTCCCATGTGGCCGCCTATGACGTGCTCTACGACTTGCGATTGGCCATTTCCCAAAAACTGCTCCGCCTGCCGCTGGGATACTTCAACGAAAGGACCAGCGGACAGCTGAAAAAAGTCATGAGCGAAGACGTGGAGCAGATGGAGATATTTTTGGCCCACAACCTTCCCGATTGCCTGGGCGCGGTCATGTACATGCTGCTGGCGGCGGTGGCACTTTTTGCGGTGGACTGGCGAATGGCCCTGGCCACTATCGCCTTCGTGCCCCTGGGCTTTGTTTTTATCATGGTCACCATGGGCCGGGGCAAGGAAAAAACGGCCCAGTGGTTCACGCTTGCGGAAAAGCTGAGCCATGCCATCATCGAGTACATCCAGGGCATGCAGGTCATCAAAGCCTTTGGTCACACCACCACGTCCTTCTTGAAATTCTCCGAAACCCTGGAGCAGGGCAACCTCCTGGAAAATGAAACCAGCCGGTGCTGGTACCTGCCCATGGCGGTTTTTGCCGTGTTTCTGACGCTGAACATGCTGTGCATCGTGCCCCTTGGCGCGGTATTGCTCGGTCAAAACGAGATTTCCTTGGGGACATACGTTTTTTTCATCCTCATGGGCATCGGCTTTGGCTCCCCCATGTGGGTGCTGGTGCAGTTCGGCCGGGGCATGGTGTCCAACAGGGAAAGCCAGGTGCGCATCGACGCCATCCTGGAGGCGCCGGACCTGCGTGAAACCGGGGAACGCCGGGCCGCGGGCTGGGACGTGGCCGCCCAAGGGGTGGTCTTCTCCTATGGGAACAACGGCGGCAAGGCTCTGGACGGGATGGATTGTGCCATCCCGGAGCACAGCTTCGTGGCCCTGGTCGGGCCTTCGGGAGCGGGCAAGACGACCCTGGCCCGATTGCTGCCTCGCTTCTGGGATGTCAGCGGCGGGTCCATTCGGCTGGGGGATACGGATATCCGGGACATCAAGCTCGATGACCTCATGGCCCAGTACGGGTTCATTTTTCAAAACGTCTACCTCTACAACGACACGGTGCTGGCCAACCTGCGCATCGGCAATCCCCGGGCCACGGATGAGGAGATCAAAAGCGCCGCCCGGGCCGCCTGTTGCCACGAGTTTATCATGGAACTGCCCCAGGGCTACGACTCGGTCATCGGTGAACGCGGGAGCAGGATTTCCGGCGGGGAACGGCAACGCCTTTCCATTGCCAGGGCGCTGCTGAAAAACGCCCCCATTCTGATTCTGGATGAAGCCACGGCCTTTATTGATCCGGAAAACGAAGTCCTCCTCCAGCAGTCCATCAACCGGCTGGTGGCCAACAAGACCCTGGTGGCCATTGCCCATAGGCTTTCCTCCATCGTGGCGGCGGACCAGATCCTGGTGCTGGACCAGGGGCGGGTGGTGGCCCAGGGCACCCACAAGGAGCTTTTGGCCGAAAGTCATCTCTACAAATCCATGTGGGACGCTCACATGGCCGCCCAGGCCTGGACCCTGGAGGGGGATGCATGCTGACGCTCACTCTGCAGTTGTTGCGCTGGGTTCCGGAAATCAGACGGGAATTTGCCGTGGCGGTCCTGTGCAAGGTCTTGGAATCCGTTTTTTCGGCCGGGCCCTACGTGTTCGCCTTTTTGGTCCTCGACGACCTGCTGGCCCGGACCCTGACCTCCGGCCGCGTTGTCCTGTATGTGCTGGGCATGGCCGTCTGCTACCTGCTGCAGGGGGCGTGCAATTACTGGTTCAACCGTCTCATCTGGCCCACCGCCAACAACATGGTCAAGCGGCTGCGCCTCATGGTGGGGGAACATCTGCGCCATCTGCCCATGAGTTACTTCTCGCGCAACACCACCGGGCGCCTCCATTCCTTGGTGGCCGACGAGATGAAGTTCGTCCAGGCCTTTCTCTATCAGGGCCTGCCCGACGGCATCACCACCCTGGTCTTTGTGGTCCTGGCGCCGCTGGTGCTGGCCTGGATCGACTGGCGGCTGACTCTGGTGACGGTTTCCGTCATCCTTTTGGCCATTCCCTTGTACCTTTGGAGCCGGCGGGTCCTGTCCGAGGACCTGCGGGGGCGATCGGAGTGCCTGGCGGCCGTCAACGACGGGATCGTGCAGTACATCCAGGGCATCGAGGTTTCCAAGGCTTTCGGGATTTCCCAGGACCAGTTCAACGCGTTTGAAAAGACCCTGCGGGATTTCCGTGACGTCAACAAGCGGGCGGTTTTTCGGGGCGGCCTTCCCATCAAGCTGATCTGGATCATCCTGGACCTGGGCATCTGCCTGATCCCGGCCTGCGCCATTGCCTTCATGTACGGCGGCACCTTGTCTCTGACGGTGTTTCTGGTTTTTTTGATCATGGGCTTGCGCATCTATGAGCCGTTCAAGGGCTTTTTTTTGGCCACGGCATTTTTGAAGCTGGCCGAACCGGCCGTGGACAAGCTGCGGCGGCTTTTTGAAACTCCGCCCCTGCCCGTGCCCCGGGTCGGAGCGGCGCCGCAAACGCATGAGATTCGGTTCCGCAATGTCAGCTTCAGCTATGGCGACCGCAACGTGCTGGATGACATCAGCTTCGATGTGCCCGCCCGCTCCGTCACGGCCCTGGTCGGTCCCTCCGGCTCGGGAAAAACGACCATCACCAGGCTTCTCGCCCGGTTCTGGGACGTGGACAGCGGCTCGATCACCATCGGCGGCCGCGACATCCGGGAAATGCGCCAGGAGACGCTGCTTTCCAACATCAGCATGGTGTTTCAGGACGTCTACCTCTTTCACGACACCATCTACCGGAATATCGCCTATGGGGCGCCCGCTCCGACCAGGGAACAGGTGGAGGCGGCGGCCAAGGCCGCGCACTGCCACGATTTTATCATGCGCCTTCCCAAAGGCTACGACACCATGGTCGGCGAGGGCGGGGCAACGCTTTCCGGAGGGGAAAAACAACGCGTTTCCATTGCCCGCGCCATTCTCAAGGATGCGCCCATCATCTTGCTGGACGAGGCCACGGCCTCGGTGGACCCGGAAAACGAGGCCCTGATTCAAAACGGAATCAATGCCCTGGTGGAATCCAAAACCCTGATCATCATCGCCCACCGGCTTTCGTCGATCACGGCGGCGAATCATATCCTGGTCCTCAACAGGCAGGGAACCATCGAGGAGTCCGGCACCCACCGGGAGCTGCTGGAGCGGGGGGGGCTTTACGCCACGCTCTGGAAGAGCCGCAGCCAAGGCAAGCAATGGGCCCTCAACCATCGGTGACCGCATGGTGGCTGCTGGTGGGGCGCGGCACCCTTTCCCGGGGGGGGCCTGGCGGTTGTCCATGATAATGAAATTCATTATCCATCAAAAAAGCAGCCTGGATCGTTAGCGGGAAATGTTTTGTGCCTCTATTTTTTGAAACATCGCATGAAATGCTCGTTTTTGATGCGGCAGGCGACGGGGAAAAACGCTCGCATGCATCGGCGCAAGGCTTGAAGCCAAATGACGAGGGCAGGCATGCATTGAAGGAGGAAAGCGTTTTTTGGGGCCAGCCGAAGACGGCATATATGGCGTGGCTACGGCATATGCGCTGCCGGGGAATGCGCGACACAAAGGCGCATTGCAACAATAAACACGGGAGAGGTTAGTCGTATGCGTTCAGGCAACGGGGGGAAAACCGGGTTTGCCGCCGGAACCATCATGGTGCTGCTTGCGGTTTTTCTGGCCGGCGTGGCCGGGGCCCAGCAGGAGGAGGAAAAACGCAGGACCACGGTGCTTGAGCCCGTGACGGTCACCGCCCAGAAACAGGAGGAAACCGAGCAGGAAACGCCGGTCGCCATGACCGTGTTCAGCGACACGGCCCTGGAAGACCGGATGGTGGAAAGCCTGCCGGACCTGACGCACTTCGTGCCCAACATGGCGTCGTTTCAGACGAACGCCCTTGGCGAGAACGTCGTCACCATGCGCGGCATCACGGCTTCGCCCATCTCGCGCAACACTTCCATCGCCATGTACATCGACGGCGCGCCCGTGCTTTCCTCCTTCGGGTACGCCTCGGGCCTGCTCAACGTGGAGCGCGTCGAGGTGCTGCGCGGTCCCCAGGGCACGCTATGGGGGAAAAGCACCCAGTCCGGCGTGGTCAGCATCGTCACGGCCAAGCCCACCAACCAGTTCAAGGGCAAGGTCATCAGCGAGGGCGGCCTGCTGCTGTCCTCCACGGACTCGGGCAGCAGCAGGCTGACGGGGCTGGCGAGCATGGCCCTGAGCGGTCCCGTGGTCAAGGACAAGCTCTTTTTTTCCGTGGCGGGCAGGGCCGATCACAAGAACGGCTTCATCGGCAATCCCGTCACCAGCCGGCCCGAGTGTGAGCCCACCAACTTCTACGGTGACGGCAAGCTCCGCTGGACGCCGACCGAGGATTTGGACGTGGGCTTCACCTACTCCCGCGAAGCCCTGCGCCTTAAGGGGACCCGCTTCAACACCGCCGACGCCGCGGATCGGATCGTCGCCTCCAACCTGGTCAGCTGGCAGAACGCCGACATCGACCTGCAGGCGCTCAACATCGGCTACACCATCAACGACAACCTCAAGCTGACCTCCATTTCGGCCCGGCGCAACGGGAAGCTCCGCGGCGAACTCGACCTGGACTACTCCGATGTGACCTACGCCCATCCGGCGATAGACAGTGAAAAGACGACCCTGTCCGAGGAGCTGAGGCTCAACGGCACCTACGGCGCCTGGGACTGGCTGCTCGGCGGCTATCTCGATTGGGACAAGCTCGACTACAATTACAGGATAAATTCCATCTATACCGACTACCAAACCAGGCTGAGCACCAAGCTGCAGGGCAATTGCTACGCCGCGTTTGCCCACGTCGGCTATAAAATCACCCCCGATCTGAAGCTTCTTGGCGGATTGCGGTATGAATACCAGGTGTTGAAATTCGACAGCAGCATCCTTTCCGGCCAGCAGAGCGACGGCTGGACCAATCTGTCCCCCAAGTTCGGCCTGGAGTACAATTTCACCCCGGAGATCATGGGCTATGCCACCGTGGCCCAGGGCTACCGTCCGGGCGGGTTCAACCAGAGTTCCACCAATCCCAAGTACTACAAGTATGATCCAGAAACCCTGTGGTCCTATGAAATCGGCTTCAAAAACACCCTGTTCGACAAGAGGCTCATGGCCAATATCGCCTTTTTCTACATGGATATCTCCAACGCCCAGGTTGAGGAGAGCGTTTCCCAGACCGAGTCCTATCTCACCAACGCGGGTCGGGCCAGGTCCATGGGCGTGGAACTCGATATGACGGCCGTGGTCACGGAAGGGCTCACCCTAAACGGCGGGTTCGGCTATACCGACGCGCAATTCACCAGTTTTTCGGACAGCGCCGGCGACTACAAAGGCAACAAGCTGCCGTACGCCCCGGAGTACACCGTCAACATCGGCGCGCAGTACCGGGCCCAGAACGGGTTCTATGTACGCGGCGACGTGGTGGGCTACGGCAATACCTATTTCGACAAGAAAAACACCGGATACCGCGATCCCTACGCCCTGGTCAACGCCAAGATCGGCTTCGAGAGGGATCGGTACGACATTTATGTCTACGGCAAGAACATTTTCGACTGCCGGCACGACATCAAAAAGTGGAACGGAATGGACGTCTACAGCGATCCCGGCGAAATGGGCGTGCAGGTGGTCTTCCGCTTCTGACGTGAAAAACATGGCGTGACCGCTTCGCGGTTGTCGGGCTCGCAAGGGGAGGCCCGGGCGAGGGGTTGCCGGCAGCGTCGGCATGATCCCTTGCCGGGTCTCCCCGGCCTGCCGCTCGCCATCCATTCCATGGACCATTTTATGGCCGGGGCTCGGGAGACGGGCCGTCCGCGCAACAATAGTCGCCATGATGCAAAAAAATGCTGCCGGTGCGGCACCTCCCTTTGCTCCGGAGGCCGTGTACGCCAAAATACAGACCCTGCTGCCGACGCCTGTCGCCCTGGCCGAGTCCGACAACCTGTTGGAATTCGGTCTGGATTCCCTGAAGATCATGCGGCTTGCCAACGAATGGCGCCGTGCCGGAGCTCCCGTCACCTTTGCCAGGCTCATGGAGCGTCCCTGTCTGCGGGATTGGCTCGCCCTGCTGCGGCAACCCGGGGACTCGCCGTCCCCGGGGGCCGTGGAAGCGGCCTGTCCGGAAGACGAGGCGGCCGCTTTTCCCCTGACCGATGTGCAGTATGCCTACTGGATCGGGCGCAGGGATGGCCAGACTCTGGGCGGCGTGGGCTGCCACGCCTATCTGGAATTCGATGGCCGGGACATTGACCCGCGGCGTCTGGAAACGGCCTGGAAGCGCCTGTTTCGACATCATCCCATGCTGCGGGCGCGATTTCTGGCGGACGGGACCCAGACGATTGGCGAGACCGCCCATGGCGACACCGTGGTCGTGCATGACCTGCGGCAGGCGGACCGGGAAATTGTGGAAAGCCATCTGGTGGGACTGCGCGAGCGGTTGTCCCATCGCCGACTGGCCGTGGAGGACGGGGAGGTGGCCGGCCTCTCCCTAACCCTGCTGCCCCAGGGGCGGGCGCGTCTGCACCTCGATGTGGATCTGCTGGTGGCCGATGTCCAAAGCCTGCATATCCTGCTGCGCGACTTGGCCGCCGGCTATGCCCGGGATGCCGCACCCCAGGCTCCGGTGGACTGGAGCTTTTCCCGCTGTCTGGCCCGCATGGTTGCCCAGCGGCAGGGGGATCGCGAAGCGGCCGCCAGCTACTGGCGCAACCGCCTGGACACGCTGCCCGGCGCGCCCGGCCTGCCCCTGCGCCAAAAGCCGGAGGCCCTGGACGTGCCCGTGTTTCGACGCCGGCAGCACCGGCTCGATCCCCGGGTCTGGCAGGTGATCCGCTCCCGGGCGGCGGCCTACCGGACCACGCCGGCCATGGTGCTTTTGACCATGTATGCCCAGGTGCTGGGATGTTGGAGCGCCCAGCCACGTTTTCTCATCAATATCCCCCTGTTTGATCGGTTGGCCGATATGCCGGGCATCGAGGACGTGGTGGCGGACTTTACCACGGTCCTGTTGCTGGAAGTCGCTTGCCGCGCCGGTGATTCTTTTTTGGATGCTCTTAATGATATTAAGAATCAATTTCGAAACGATGTGGCCCACGCCGTCTATTCCGGCGTGCAGGTCCAGCGCGATCTGGCCCGGATGCGCCAGGGAGAGCGCCTGCTGGCACCGGTGGTTTTCGCCTGCAACCTGGGGACGCCGCTTTTGACGCAGGAGTTTCGGGAGCATCTGGGGGAGCTTTCCTTCATGGTGTCCCAGACGCCCCAGGTCTGGCTGGATTTTCAGATTTACGAGACCGATGACACGCTGCTTTTGGCCTGGGACGCGGTGGAGGGGCTGTTTCCGGAAGGGATGGTGGACGCCATGTTCGCCGCCTCTGTGCGCTTGGCCCAGTGGCTGGCCCGGGATGGCAACGACTGGACGACCATGCCGTCGTTGCTGCCGGTGGACCAGGAAAAGCGGCGGGCCAGGGGGCTGGTCCCCGCCGTGTCCCGCCAGTCGCGTTGCCTGCACCTGTCCTTTTTCGCCCAGGCCGCCAGGACGCCCAAGCGCATCGCCCTGGTGGAGGGCGACGCCGGACCGGGTCTCGGTTACGGCGCATTGGCCTCCACCGCCTTGGGCGTCGCCGCTGCCCTCAAGGACAGCGGGGTGACGCCCGGGGAACCGGTGGCCGTGGTGCTGCCGCGTGGCACGGCGCAAATCACCGCGGTGCTCGGCATTCTCGCCGCCGGGGCCTTTTACGTGCCCATCGGCACGGGCCAGCCGGCCTTGCGCCGGGACCGCATCCTGCAAAAGGCCGCCGTCCGCTTCGTGATCACGGACGCCGTCCGGGGCCAGGTCCCTTGGCCGGACGGCACGGTGGTCCTGGACGTGGCCCAGGCAATCGGCCGGGAGCCGCTACCCGCCCCTGTGGCCGTCGCCCCAGGCGAGACGGCCTATGTGATTTTCACCTCGGGTTCCACTGGCGAACCCAAGGGCGTTGAGGTGAGCCATGCCGCCGCCTGGAATACCATCAAGGCCATAAACACGATCTACGGCGTGCGCGATACCGACAGGGCGCTTGCCGTGTCCGCCCTGGATTTCGATCTTTCCGTGTACGACATCTTCGGGTTGCTGGCCGTGGGCGGTTCCTTGGTGCTGCTCGACGACGCTTCGCACCGGGACGCGGCCCGCTGGCTGTCCCTGATCGAGGCCCATGGCATCACCCTGTGGAACTCCGTGCCCACCCTGCTGGAGATGCTGCTGGTGGCGGCCGAGGGGCAAGGCCGCCGGGACCTGCCCTTGCGTCAGACCCTGCTCTCGGGGGATTGGATCGGCCTGGATCTGCCCCAGCGGCTTCAAAACGTGGCGCCGGGTTGCCGGCTGGCGGCCCTGGGCGGCGCCACCGAAGCCGCCATCTGGTCCAACCACTGCGATGTGACCCTGCCCTTGCCCGGGCATTGGATTTCCATTCCCTATGGCCGGCCCCTGCCCAGCCAGGTCTACCGCGTGGTGGACACCCTGGGCCGGGATTGCCCGGACTGGGTGCCGGGCGAACTGTGGATCGGCGGGGCCGGGGTGGCCAAGGGCTACCGGGGGAGTCCGGAACTGACGGCGCAACGCTTTGTGGAAGCGGGCGGGCTGCGCTGGTATCGCACCGGGGACCAGGGGCGGTTCTGGCCCGACGGCACCATCGAATTTTTGGGACGCCAGGACTTTCAGGTCAAGATACGCGGCCACCGCATCGAGTTGGGCGAAATCGAAGCCGCCTTGCTGCGCCATTCCGAAGTGGGGAGCGCCGTGGTGACCGTGGTGGAAGGGGACAAGGGGAGCAGGCATCTGGCCGGACATGTCGTGCCGGCAGCGCCCGTGGGGCGCGGTCCGGCCGGAGACGGCCTGGAGCGCAAGCTGACGGATCATCTGGTCGGGCAACTGCCCGACTTCATGGTGCCTCGCATCTGGAACATTCTGCCGGCACTGCCCCTTACAGCCAACGGCAAGGTGGATCGCAAGGCGCTTGCCGCCCTGGTCGCCGGCAGTGCGGACGAGGCGCCCGGGTTCGCGGCTCCGGAAACCGAAACCGAAAAACGCCTGGCCGCCATCTGGGCCTCGGTGCTGGGAACCGGGCCGGTGGGGCGGCATGACAGCTTTTTCGAACTGGGGGGCGATTCCCTGGTGGGAACCCGGCTGGTGGCCGCCGTGCATCGGGACATGCACTGGCAGCTGCCCCTGGAAAAGCTCTTTGCCACGCCCACCGTGGCCGAACTGGCCGCCGGCATGGACGCCGTTTCTGGTCCGGACTCGGAGGCCGGCTCCGATGCCGCCGGGCTGCCGGCCATCGTGCCGGACCCCGCCAGTCTGCATGCGCCTTTTCCTCTGACCGAGATCCAGCACGCCTATTGGGTGGGCCGGAACCGCGAGCTGGAATTGGGCAATGTGGCCGCCCTGTTTTATTATGAGCTGGACTGCGCGCACCTGGACCTCGCGGCCCTTGGCCGCGCCTGGGCCAGGGTCGTGGCCAGGCATGCCATGCTCCGGGCGGTCATCCTGCCCGACGGCAGCCAGCGCATTCTGGAAACCGTGCCCGACGCTACCTTCCCCACTGCGGATCTCTCGGGCCTGTCCCCCCAGGCGCGCCAGGCCGCCTTGGAGGCGGTCCGCCGGGACATGTCCACCCGGATGCTGCCCGCGGACCGCTGGCCCTTGTTCGATATCCGGGTGTCCCTGCTCGGCGGCGGAAAACAGCGCCTGCATGTGGGCTTCGACTGCCTGATCGTGGATGCCTGGAGCCTGTCCCTGCTCATGCGGGACTGGCATCGGTTCTACGCGGAGGGGGACGCCTCCCTGCCCGAGGTGCCACTTTCCTTTCGCGATTACGTGCTGGCCGCCCAGGCGCTGCCCCAAACCGCCCGGTACGAGCGCGACCGGGACTACTGGCTCAACCGCCTCGACACCCTGCCGCCGGCCCCGGATCTTCCTCTGGCCAAGGCCCCGTCCGACATCGAGACGCCCCGGTTCCGGCGGCGCGGCTTCACCCTGGGCAAAACCGCCTGGGATGCCCTCAAACGGCGGGCCAGGGCCCATGAAATCACGGCATCCGGGGTGCTGGCGGCGGTCTATGCCGAAGTGCTCGGGCAGTGGAGTCGCAACCAGGCGTTTACCATCAACCTGACCCTGTTTAACCGGTTGCCCATGCATGCCCAGGTGGAGGACATCGTGGGCGACTTCACCTCCCTGACCCTGCTGGCCGTGGAAAACGACCACGAGGAGACGTTTCTGGCCCGGGCCGTCCACAAGCAGCGGCAACTTCTGCGGGACCTCGATCACCGGAGCTACAACGGCGTGCTGGCATTGCGGGAGATTGCCCGTCGGCGCGGCGAGTTCAGCCGCGCCGCCATGCCGGTGGTGTTCACCAGCGCTCTGGGCATGGGCTCCCTGGGCAACGATGCCGGGTTCGGCCTGTTCGGCACCATGGGCTACAGTGTTTCCCAGACCCCCCAGGTCTGGCTGGATTGCCAGGCCTACGAGAGCGACGGCGAGGCCGTGCTCACCTGGGACGCGGTGGACGGGCTTTTCCCGGAAGGCATGATCGACGACATGTTCCAGGGGTTTTGCGCCTTGCTCGTCCGTCTGGCCGAAGACGACCGGGCCTGGCACGCGCCCGTGCCGTCGCTTGCGCCTGAGGCGCATCTTCGCCGTCGCCGGGCCGTCAACGCCACGGACGTGCCCGTGTCCCAGGCCTTGCTCCACACCCTGGTCCAGGAACAGGCACAGGCCCGGCCGGACGCGCTCGCCGTGGTGGCCCCGGACAGATGTTTACGCCATGGCGAACTTGGGGCCTACGCCGCCACCCTGGGGCATCTGCTGCGGGCAAGGGGCGCCAAGCCCGGGGAGCTGGTGGCGGTGGTCATGGACAAGGGCTGGGAGCAGGTGGCCGGAGTGCTGGGGGTTCTCGGCGCCGGCGCGGCTTACCTGCCGCTTGATCCGGCGCTGCCGTCCAAACGGATGCGCCATCTGCTGGCTGACGCCCGGGTACGCGTCGTGCTGACCCAGACCTGGCTCATGGGCCGCATCCAGTGGCCCGAGGGCGTGGAACTCGTGGCCGTGGATACCCTGGTGCCACGGGAAACGACCCCGCCCAAGCCGGTCCAGTCTCCCGAGGATTTGGCCTATGTCATCTACACCTCCGGGTCCACGGGACAGCCCAAAGGGGTCATGATCGACCATCGCGGCGCGGGCAACACCATCCTGGACATCAATTCCCGGTTTGCCGTGGGGCCAAGCGACCGGGTGCTGGCCCTGTCCAACCTGCACTTCGATCTGTCGGTGTACGACATGTTCGGCATCCTGGCCGCGGGTGGGGCCATTGTCCTGCCTCGGGCCGACCTGGCCAGGGACCCCGCCCACTGGGCGGCGCTTATGCGCGAGCATGGGGTCACGCTGTGGAACTCGGTGCCCATGATGTTGCAGATGCTGGTGGAGTCCGCCGCGGGCCGGGCGGAGGGGGCCTTGGCTTCCCTTCGGGCCGTGCTCTTAAGCGGCGACTGGATCCCCCTGGACCTGCCCGGGGCCGTCAGGGCGCTTGCCCCGGGCCTTCGCGTCTCGGGCCTGGGCGGGGCCACCGAAGCCTCCATCTGGTCCAACATCTTCGATGTGGACGCACTCGCTCCGTACTGGAAAAGCATTCCCTACGGCAAACCCCTGGCCAACCAGCGCTACCATGTCCTGGACCAGGCGTTTCGGGACAGGCCCGACTGGGTGCCGGGCAACCTGTACATCGCGGGGGTCGGCCTGGCCCGGGGCTACTGGGGTGATGGCCCTAAAACGGACGCGGCCTTTGTCACCCATCCGGTCACTGGCGAGCGCCTGTACCGCACCGGCGATCTGGGGCGCTATCTGCCCGACGGCAATATCGAGTTCCTGGGCCGGGAAGACACCCAGGTCAAGGTGGGCGGTCATCGCATAGAGCTTGGCGAGATCGAGGCCGTGCTGGAACGCAACGGCCTTGTCCAACGGGCAGTGGCCCTGACCACGGGAGCCCCGGCCGTTCTGGTCGCCGCTGCGGTCGTGGCGCCGGACCGGCTCGAGGACCCCGGGATCGAAGAGGAACTGGCGCGTTTTCTCGGGGAGCATTTGCCCGAGTATATGATCCCCGGGAAAATCATGCCCCTTGCCGCCTTGCCGCTCAATGACAACGGCAAGGTGGACCGCAAGGCCCTGGCCACGGCCCTGGAAGGCCACCGGCCCCGGCAGCGGGCCAGCGAGCCCGAATCCCCGTCCGGCGAATTGGAACGGCGGCTGGCCGCCATCTGGATGGAGCATCTGGGACTCGGCAACATCTCGCGCCACGACGACTTCTTCCATCTCGGGGGCGACAGTCTCAAGGCAACCAGGATCATACGGCAGCTGCATGCCTTGGAGCTTGTCCCCGAGGACGTATCCTTGCGGGCCTTTTTCGCGGCCCCGACCATCGCCCGTTTTGCCGACCAGCTCCTTTCCTTGGACCGGAGGGTGGCGTCGGCTCGAGCCCCGCAAAACAACCATTTTGAGGAAGGTGCTTTGTGACAGCTCTTGAGATAATTCATAAATATGAAGCGTTGGGTGTGAAGCTGTGGGTTCGGTCCGGCCGGCTGCACTTCAAGGCGCCTTCCGAAACCCTCAACGAGGAACATTTGACCGAGTTGCGGGGCATCAAGGAGGATTTGATCGCCTACCTTGAGTCCGTGGAGGATGTGGCCCTGACGCCTGACCCAACGCACCGCCATGAGCCGTTTCCGGTGACGGACGTGCAGGCGGCCTATCTCGTGGGGCGCACGGACGACTACGCCTTTGGCGGGGTGGGCTGCCACGGCTATGTGGAACTCAGCATGCCGCAACTGGACCCCAGGCGACTGGAAAAAGCGTGGCATGCCGTGATCGCGCGCCACGACATGTTGCGGGCGGTGGTCCACAAGGACGGTTTCCAGCAAGTCCTGCCGGATGTCACCCCGCCGGCCCTGGCCGTGCATGACCTGCGCGGGCTCGATCCGATGCCCAAGCAGCGGCAACGTGAAGCCATCCGTGGGGAGCTTGCGGCCAAGCAGTATGTCCCGGACGAGTGGCCGCTGTGCGAACTGGCCCTGTCCCTGACGGACGCGGGGAGCATCCTGCACTGCTCCATCGACATGCTCATCGCCGACTTCGTGAGCGTGGATATCCTGTTTTCGGAGCTGGACCACTTGTATCATACTCCCGAGCGCCCTCTTCCGGAGCCGGAAATCACCTTCAGGGACGTGGTCCTGTTCCAACGAAGGCAGCGGGAACTGCCGTCCTTTGCCGCGCGCCGGGAGCAGGACCGTCAGTATTGGCTGGACAGGCTGGAAACCATGCCCGAGGGGCCGGAACTCCCGGTGCTGGGCGGTGGGTCGGGTGCTCGGGAGATTTCCTTTACCCGCCATGAACTCAGCCTGGGCCGCAAAGCCTGGCAGACCTTCCGGGAGCAGGCCCAGGCACATCGGCTCACCCCGTCCTGCGCCGTGTTGGCCATCTTTGCCGAGGTCATGGGCCGCTGGGCAAGACAGCCTTCCTTCTGCCTCGCCATCACCCTGCTCGACCGTCCGGCCCTGCATCCGGGCATGGACGGCATCATCGGGGATTTCACGGCGGTCAATCTCCTTGAGGCCCACACCGGCGGCGACCGGCCCTTTGCCGCTCGCGCCCGGGAGAGTCAGGATCGTCTGTGGCAGGACATGGAGCACGCGACGTTTTCCGGCATCGAGGTTCTGCGCGAGCTTGGCCGCCGTCGCGAGACCCGGGCGGTCTACCCCGTGGTGTTCACCAGCATGCTGGGCCTGGGGAAGGAAAGCCGTCTGGACGGCGACTTCATGCGCGACGCCCAGCTTGTCTACAGCATCAGCCAGACCCCCCAGGTCTGGCTGGATTGCCAGGTCAGCGAGCGGCAAGGGGAACTGCGCCTCAACTGGGATGTCCGCGACGGGGTTTTCCCGCCGGGCATGGTCAAGGATGCCTTCTCGGCTTTTGAAACCCTGCTCGGGCGGCTGGCCCGGGAGCCGGAGGCGTGGGAGGAGCCGTCGCCTCTGGAACTGTCTTTTCGCGTGCAGGCTCTTCGCCAGGCTGTCAATGATACCGGCGCGCCTCTGCCCGAGGGGCTGCTCCAGGACGGATTCCTGCGCACCGTGGACCAGGCTCCGGACAGCACCGCCTTGATCTGCCAGGGACAGCGGCATTCCTATGGGGACCTGGCCGGACAGGCCGAGGCGGTGCGGCGCGCTCTTGTGGAAGCCGGGTGCGGCCCGGACGACATCGTGGCCGTGATGCAGCCCAAAAGCGCCCTGCAAGTGGCCTCCGTGCTCGGCGTGCTCTGCGCCGGCGCGGCCTATCTGCCCATGGACATGAAGGAGCCCGCGGCGCGGCGAAACGCCATCATGCAAAACGCCCGGGTGCGTCTGGCCCTGGTGCAGGGCGAGGTCTCGGATTGGCCTGAGGCCGTGCGTTCCCTGGACGTCGCTTCCCTGGAACCCGGCCAGGCGGCGCTTCTCCGCTCCTGGCCCAAGGACCCGGCCGATCTGGCCTATGTCATCTACACCTCGGGCACCACCGGCACCCCCAAGGGCGTGATGCTGGAGCATGGGGCGGTGCTTAACACCGTGGCCGATATCAACAGCCGCTTTCAGGTCACCCAACGGGACGTGCTGCTTGGCGTGGCCAATCTGAACTTCGATCTTTCCGTCTATGATATCTTCGGGATCTTCGCCGCGGGCGGCGTGCTCGTGCTGCCCGACGAGGACAGGCGAAGCGACCCGGGGCATTGGGCATGGCTTGTCCGCGAGCATGGGGTGACCCTGTGGAACTCCGTGCCGGCCCAGATGCACATGCTGCTGACCTCCCTGGCGGGCGAAGCGCCCCTGAAGCGGGCTTTGGGCTTGCGCCTGGCCATGCTTTCCGGGGATTGGATTCCGTCCGCGCTGCCCCCCGCCTTGCGCGCTGCCTTCCCGGACATCACGGTCATGAGCCTTGGCGGGGCCACCGAGGCCGCCATCTGGTCCATCGGCTATGAAGTGCCCCGGGACATGGAGGAGGGTGTTGCCATTCCCTACGGGGCGCCCCTGGCCAACCAGTGGTTGCATGTGCTCGACAGCCGGTTGCGGCCGTGTCCCGATTGGACGGTGGGGCATCTCTACATCGGCGGCGCCGGCCTGGCGCGGGGCTATCTGAACGACGCCCAGCGCACCAGGGAGCGGTTCATCGTGCATCCCCAAAGCGGCGAGCGTCTCTACCATACCGGCGACCTGGGCCGGTACCGTCCAGACGGGGTCATCGAATTCTTGGGACGCGACGATACCCAGGTGAAGATTCGCGGACACCGCATCGAACTGGGCGAAGTGGAAAGCGTGCTTGGGAGTCATCCGGCGGTGCGCGCCGCTGTGGCCCTGATCACCGGGGAGACGCCCCAGCGCTATAAGCTGGCCGCGTTTGTGGAGCCCTGCCGCCAGGTCGAAGGCACCCTGCCTGAGGAGGTCGAGATCCTCGGCTATGTGTGCGCTGCGGCGGGTGACGCAGCCATTGCCCGGGTGGACCGGAAGCTGCTTGGCCGCTGGATGGAGTTGGCGAACCGGACGGCGTTGCTGGGCATGGTCGGGACCTTGCGCGGGCTGGGTTTTTTTGCGGACAAGGCCGCCAGGCACAGTCTTGAGGACATCATGACGGCCGGCCGGGTGCATCCTCGCATGCGCCGCTTGCTGTCCCGCTGGCTCGCCGTGCTGTGCGACCAGCGATTGCTGGTCCTGGAGGCGGATTCGGGCCTCTACAAGCTGGCGGCAACGCCTCCGGAGGCGCGGGAGTTGCCGCTTTGCTGGGACGAACTGCAGCGCGTGGAAAACGAGCTGCACTACGGGCAAAAGCTGTTGGACTATCTGCGGCTTTCCAGTGACCACCTGCCCGCCCTGCTCCAGGGACGGACCGATCCCCTGGATTTGCTGTTCCCCCGGGGCAGCCTTGATACGGCGCTTTCCGCCTATAACGACAACTTGGTCAGCCGTTGTTTGAACAACATCATCAGAGAGGCGCTGCTCACCCTGGCGAACGCCCGCAAGGAGACGCCGGACCGGCCGTTGCGGGTGCTGGAAATCGGCGCTGGCGTCGGCGGCACCACGCGCGCCCTGATCGAAGACCTGGACGGCAAGCCCGTGACCTATCGGTTCACCGACGTGTCCACCTTTTTTCTCAATGAGGCCCGGGAACGATTCGTCCGCTATCCCTGGGTCGATTATGGCTTGTTCGACATCAACAAACCGTACTGGGAGCAGGGGGTGGCCGCGGGCGCGTTCGACGTCATTGTCTGCGCCAATGTACTGCACAATTCCAACCATGCGCCCACGGTGCTCGCCGTCCTCAAGGAACTTGCCGCTCCCGGCGGCATCCTGATGGTTATCGAGGCCATCGGGAACCAGTATTCGCTGTTGACCTCCATGGAGTTCAAGGAGGGATTGACCGGATTTGCCGACGTGCGGGCCGAAACGGGACAGACGTTTTTCACCCGGGAGCAGTGGCTGGAGATGTTCTCGGCCGTGGGCGCCGACCTGCTGTGCCAGTATCCCGGGCCCGAGGACCGGCTGGCCGCCATGGGACAGGTCGCGTTTGTCACGCGTTTTCCCCGGCGACATCGGGCGGTTTCGGCCGGGGAACTCGCCTCGTTCGCCCGGGAGCGCCTTCCCCGGTACATGGTCCCCGCCCATATCGAGGTGTTGCCTGCCATGCCCCTGTCCGCCAATGGCAAGGTGGACAGAATGGCCCTGGCACAACGCGTAGGCGCCAGGAAAGAGGAGGCCGCCCCGCGCCTCGGCCAAGCACCCCACGAGGGCCTGGAGCAACGCGTGGCCGCCATATGGACCGCTGCCCTGAACCGGGGCGACATCGGCCGCAAGGAGGATTTTTTCGCGGCGGGCGGCGATTCCCTGCTCATCGCCCAGGTGGTGGCCAAGATGCGTGAAACCCTGGCCGAGGCCCGGCAGTGGGAGTGGGAGCGGCTCATGCGCGCGGTGCTGCAGGAGCCCACCGTGGCCGCGGTGGCCCAAAAGCTGGTCGCGGGCGCCTGCGTTGCCGCCTCCGACGACGCAGAGGGGAAGGCCGGCCCTGTCTCGCCCCTGGTCATTCTGGCTCCCGGCAGTGACAAGGACAGCCCCTTGACGGTGTTCTTCCACACCGGCAACGGGAACCTGGCGCCGTATCGGCATCTGCTGCCTCACTTCATCGACGGGCCGGCCAGGGAGAGGACCATCGCCGGGCTCAGCGTCGCCGACATCGACGCCTTCCTGGCCATCCCCCAGGACCGGATCATCGAGGAACTGGGGCGGCGGTATGCCCAAAGCCTCATGGCGTCCGGCGCGGGCCGGTTCGAACTTGTCGGCTATTGCAGCGGCGGGCTCATCGCCCTGGAAACGGCGCGGGTGCTGCTGGAGTCCGGCAAGGACCTCGCCCCCCTGGTCATCGTGAGCAGCGGGCCGTTTCGGTATCAGGTGCGCGACGAGATGCTGATGGAGCGCGCCTTTGGCCGCCTGTTCGGGGCCGATGTGGTCAAGGCCGGACATTATCCCGACGAGGCCCGGCTGGGCGAAGCCATCAACCGGAACCTCGACGCCCGTGGCGATGTCATCGAGGCCGGCTTCCTGGAATCCCTCGACGGGGAGTACGCCGCCATGGGCCAATGCTATGGGGCTCTGGCCCGGAAAAACCAGGAGCAGCGCCTGGCGGCCATCGCGGCGGCCCTGCCCAATGCGGACGCCGCCTCCTCTGGGTACCAGTTGGGCGTGACCCGGTTGCTCTACGAGGTGTTCAAGCACACCTTCGGCGCCGTGGCCCGGTACGAGCCCATGCCCGTGGCCCATGACATCCGGCTGTTTCATGCCAAGGATACGAGCCTGCACGCCATTCCCGGCGTGTCATCGGATATCAGGGCGTTTTGGCGGGAAGTGGCCATAGGCGGTTTGGAGATCATCGAGGTGGAAGGCAACCACATGTCCTGCATGCAGCCACCCCATGTCGCGGGCGTGGCCAAGGCGCTGCTCGGCGGGGAGGGACAGGCATGACCGCGCCTCACGGCATAGGCATTCTCGGGTATGGGGGCATGGTGGGCCGTGTGGCCTGCGACGTGCTGCGGAGGCTGGGGCCGGTCCGTGGCGGCCAGCGCAGGGTCGACCCGGATCAGGATAGCGGTGCAGGGTTTGAGGCCGTACGCGTCGATCTCCACGATCGGGCGTCCCTGGACCGGTTTTGTCAGGGATGTGCGGTGGTGCTCAATTGCGCCGGACCGTCCTACCGTATCGGCGATGTCGTGGCCATGGCCGCCTTGGAGGCCGGGGCCGCCTATGTGGACGCCTTTGGCGGAGACGTGTTGGAGCGAAAGCTGCTGACGGGTCCGGCCGGGGAGCAAGGCCTGTTCGTGCTCGGGGCCGGGGTGTTTCCGGGGGTGTCCGGGGTGCTGCCCCGTTGGCTTTTTTCCCAGGGCTTCGACATGGTGGAATCCATGTCCGGCCATGCCGGAGGCCGGGAGTATTGTTCGTGGGGAGCCGGAGCGGATGTGCTCCTCAGTGCCGTGGCCGGGTTCGGCACGCCCGATGCCATCTGGCGGCAGGGGCGGGTGGTGCGGCAACAACCGGACAGGTCCGGCCCCGTATCCGTTCCCGGTTTCAGGGACGGTGTTTTCGTCCAGCCCTTCATCAACAGGGAAACCATCCTGCTGGCCCGGCAATCCGGGCTGGACGAGGCCCGCTGGCATACGGTGATGGCCGACGAGGTGACCATGGCCGCCCTGTCCGGCGGCTGCTCACGCCTCATCGAGTCCGGGCCGGAGGTCCTTGACGCAGCTGTGGGGGAACTGGTGCGTGCGGCGAGCTTGGCCATGGCCGGTCGCCATTCCTGGTACGCCATGACGGTGGAAGTCCGGGGCAGGCGCCAAGGCCGGGCGGTGGCCAAACGGGCCATGCTCAAAAGCTCCGACAGCTATACGATCAGCGGGATCATGGCGGCTGCCGTGGCCCGGCATATCCTGGAAGACCGGCCGGACAACGGCGTTCACTGGGCTTTTGCCGTGCTCGATCCGGACAGCATGGTGGAGCGTCTCCGCGCTGTCCCAGTGGTGGAGTCGCTCACCGTCGTGGACATTGCCCCGGATCTGGAATCGAAATCGGGTGTTTCCCTGGAGGCGGGCGTATTATGACGTCGCAAAACAGCCGGTTGCGTGTTGTCGTGTGCGGAACGACCTTTGGCCGGGTGTACCTCAAGGGCATTGCCCGCCTGGCCGGCGATTTCGAACTGGTCGGCATCCTGGCGCGCGGCAGCGACCAGGCCCGGGATTGCGCCCGGCGCTATGGCGTCCCTTGCTACACGACGGTTGCGGCCTTGCCTTTCGGCAAGATCGACATGGCCTGCGTGGTGGTGCGCTCGGCCGTGGTGGGTGGCCCGGGGACAGCCCTGGCCTTGGAACTGCTGCGCCATGGCGTCCATGTGCTCCAGGAGCATCCCGTGCATCACGACGATCTGGTTCGCTGCCTCAAGGCGGCCCAGGGGGCCGGTTGTCGGTACGCCCTCAACGGCTTTTATCCGGACCTGCCGTCGGTGCGCGGTTTCATCGCGGCGGCCAGGCAGGCCTTGGCAAGAAGCCGGGCAGTGTATGTCGACGCCGCCTGCGGCATCAACGTCCTCTATCCGCTGGTGGATATCCTCGGCCGGGTCCTGGGAGGACTCCGGCCCTGGACCTTCTCGGCCCCTCTTGACGCTGGGGCCGACGATCCCCTGACCTCCTTGACCGGGCGGCTGGGAGGGGTTCCCCTGCGCCTGGGCATTCAGAACACCATTGCCCCCGAGGACCCGGACAATTCCGGACTGCTGCTGCACAGGATCGTCCTGTGCACGGAAAACGGCACCCTCATGTTGCCGGAGACCCATGGACCGGTGTTGTGGAGTCCACGGCTGTATGTGGAGCGCGACAAGAACGGTGTGCTCGATATGTTCGGCGCTTCATCGTACCTGGACTTGCCTGCCACGGAAATGCTTTGTCCCTTCAAGGAACGTGCATACGGAGATGTTTTGGGCGAAGTGTGGACAGATGCCATCAAAAGGGCTCTTTTGCGGTTCAAGTCGGAGATGGTCCTAGGCGTTGATGCCATGCGGCATGGCCAATACTGCTTGACTGCCTGTCGTGTTTGGCAGGAATTGGGGCAGAGGCTTGGCCTGACCAGGACGGTGGGGGTGCGGCCTCCCACGCCCGAGCGGCTGCAACGAAACGGCTTTTTCGATACGGTGTCTGGGGCCGCTGGACGTGCCGACGTCGCGAATCATCGAACGACAGCATGATCGTAGGAAATGAGCCCGCAGTGTCTAAACGTTTGCGGACACGGCGCGGGAAAGGCGCGAGCGCAGGGCGCCTATCGAATTGCCGGCAATCAATGAGCGCAGGAAAATGGAAAAGGACACGAAGAGAATGAGCGCGGAGGAACTATTTGGAAGTTTCTCCACTTTGCACAATATACAGGACGCCGAGGTCGGCTATGAATATCACTGGCGTTGGCCCAGGGAAATCGGAGTCGGCTCTCTTTCCATGATAAAGTTTCGCCCAGGATTGCTGTTGGCCGTGGGCAATTATCATCTTTCCAGGGAGACGGAGGTGGATTTTTCCCTGGAAAATCCCTTCTGGGTGCTGGCGTTCAACGTGGCCAAAGATCCGGAGAAGGCAACATTCGATCAGAACGGATGCAACTGGAACTATGAACCGGGGCAAAGCGCTATTTTTTACCAGCCGCAATGGAAAGGTACCGCCAAGTTGCCTGTGCGCGCCCATGTGGGAACGGTTACGGTTTATATCACGCCGGAGCTGCTCAGGACGTTCATGGATTGTCACCGACGGTCGTTTTTGCCTTGCACCCATCCGATATTTAACAAGGATTGCAACCAGTTCTACTCACAGCCTTTAGAGATGACCACCAACATCAATACGGTCATCAATCAGATTCTGAATTGTCCCTACCAGGGAGCCATGAACCGGCTTTATCTTGAAAGCAAGACCTTGGAGCTTTTGACCTACAGCCTGTCGCAGTTTTTCAGCCCTGAGGCCATTTGGAAAAAGAAAAATAATTGCAGCGACGAGGAGGTCAAGCAGATCCACCGTGCCAAGGAACTCATCGGGCAGGATTTGCAAACCCCCCCCCGGCTCCAGGAACTGGCCAGGGTGGTCGGGTTGTCGCACACCAAGCTCAACCAGTGCTTCCGTGAGATGTTCGGCACCACCATCTTCGGGTATCTGCGGGAGTTGCGTCTCAACAGGGCCAAGAGTCTGCTGGACAACGGCTGCATGAACGTCACGGAAGTCGCGTATGCCGTGGGCTATTCGAGTCTGAGCCATTTTGCCAAGTCCTTCAAGGCCCACCACGGGATGGCACCGGGATCATACATGCACAAGGCCTGCTGCAAGTCGGGCCGGAGCTGCCCGGTCATATCAGGTAGAGAAGAGCTGTTTCGTTGATGTGGCGCAACAGCATGTCGTGATCCGTGTGCAGAAAATAGTGCCCTCCGGGGAACATGATCTTGGTGAAGCTTGCGGTGGTGTAGTTTTCCCATGCCGCCACGGCCGTGGGCGCCACCAGCTCGTCGTGGGCGCCCCCGAAGACGGTCATGGGAATGGGCAGGGGGGCGCGGCCGGAGGCCAGCGGTAACGACTCCATAAGCGCCAGGTCGGCCCGGAGGATGGGCAGGATCAGACGCATCATTTCCTCGGAAAGCAGGACCTGGTCCGGGATTCCCTTGGACGTGCCCAGGACGAGTTTCAGGAACTGATCGTCGGGCAGCCTGTGGTAGCATCGTCCGGTCCGCGCGTGCTCCTCGAACATCCGGGGAATCGGGGTGCCGGAAATAAACAGGTGGACCGGTTCGACCAAGTGTCGCTCGCCCAGGTGGCGGGCCAGCTCGAAGGCGATGATCCCTCCCATGCTGTGGCCGAAAAAGGCGAAGGGGATATCGGAGCCGTCTTCCACGCAGGCAAGCAGGGAATCCAGCAGGCCTTCCATGTCCGTGGCCAGGGGGTCGTTGATCCGGTTCTCCCGGCCCGGCAACTGGACCGGGCAGACTTCGATCCCGTCGGAGACGTCTTCCTGCCAGTGGCGGTAAATGGAGGCCCCGGACCCGCCGTAGGGGAAGCAGAACAGCCGCAAGAGCGGATCGTCTCCGCCTTCCGCGCCCATGAGCCAGGGCATGTCCTTGTATTGTCTTTTCATATGCGATCTCGACAAGAAGCCTAGGCCGCCGCGTTGCGGCGGTGTCGCTTGGCCGCAACCGTCAGGGGCGTCTCTCTGAAGACATTGATGCGTTCTTCCCCGACCTGCTCGCGCAGTTCCCTGTCCCGGATGCCGAGCCCTTCCTGGGGGGCGAGGCACAGCAAACCGATTTTTCCCACGTGGCTTCTGTTGTGCAGCTTGTACACGGCTTCCTTGGCATCGGTGAAGGGATAGACCGTTGACAGCACCGGGGTGATGCTGCCCTTGCAGGCGAGCCGGATGGTGTCCATGGCCTCCATGTAGTTGGCGCCGTGGGAGCCGATGATGGATTTCACGGTCTGCCAAAGATAGCGGTTGTCGTAGACGTGCTCGTAACCCGAGGTGGAGCCGCAGGTGACGATCTTGCCGCCGACTTTGGCCACACCCACGCTGGCCGCAAAGGTGGCGCGGCCCGTGTGCTCGAAGACGATGTCCGCGTCCTCACCGCCGGTGAGCCGGCGAATCCTGACTTTGAGCCGCTGGATGTCCCGAAGGGCCACGCTGCCGTCGTCCTTGAGGAAATTGCCTTCTCCCTTGTGGTGGTCAAGGACGATGACCGCCGAGCAGCCCAGCCTGCGCACCATTTCGGCTTTCCAGTCGCTGGAGACGATGGCGATGGGAAAACCGCCGCCATTGAGCGCCATTTGGAGGGCGAACGCGCCCAGGCCGCCGGAAGCGCCCCAAATGAGGATGTTGTCCCCCTGTTTCATGCGGGCGCCCCGCTCGGAGACCAGCATCCGATAGGTGGTGCTGGCCGTCAGGGCCATGGACGCGGCTTCCTCCCAGGTCAGGTGCTCGGGCTTGGGCAAAAGCTGGTTTTGGCGCACGACGGTGAAATCGGCGAAGGCGCCGAAGTTGGTCTCGAATCCCCAGGCCCGCAGCTTCGGGTTGCGCAGGGAGTCAGCGTAGTTTTCGGGCGCTTCCGGGTCCACCACGGCGCCGTAGATGGTGACCCGGTCGCCCGGTTCCCATCGCGTGACAGCCTCCCCGGTCCGGATCACCACGCCGGAGGCGTCGCTGCCCATAATGTGGTAATCCTGATTGTGGTGCCGGTTGTACTTGTTCATGCGAGCGAAGTCGGCCAGATAGGTGAACCCAGGAGCTGGTTCGAAAATGGAGGTCCACACGGTGTTGTAGTTGACGGCCGCGGCCATGACGGCCACGAGCACGTCGTTGGGCCCCAGTGGCGGCAAGGGGACTTCATCGATCTGCAGCGATTTTCTGGGGTCCTTGTCCTTAAAGGCCAGGCCCTGAAACATATCCACGTCGCACCGCCGGACCTGCACGGCGGTCATGCTTTCCGGCAGCCGGGCATGGGCGAAATCCTCGGTGGTGGTCTTTTCGGACTCGATGCATTCAAGGATGGCTCGCAGTTCTTCTTTCATGAGAAGACCTCCTCTTCTCTGTTCGCCCGTTTGGGATCACGAGCCGGCGCTGTCGGCCGCGCAATTGGGATGTACGCGGGAGGGCGTCGGCATGGGCCTGGGAACTGTCCGGGTCGAGGCCACGTCGTCGGCGTCTGCCTGCTGCTCGTCTGCTTGGCGGCTTTCGGCTACGAATCTGGCCATTTCCGCTACCGTGCCATGGCTGTAGACGATCCGCAGCGGGATCTCGATCCCAAACGCCTCCCGAAGGCGGGCAACGAGCGGCATGGCGTGCAACGAGTCGCCGCCCAGTTCGAAATAGGGATCGTTGACGCCAAGTCCTTCGATGCCAAGCACATCCTCCCAGGCCGCAAGGATGATCCGTTCCGTTTCATTGCCGGGAGCCGCGCGGGGGCTGGACAGCCTGGGCCGTGGATGGGCCTTGGCCTCCAGATTCGCCTGGTCGAACACGGTGCGCATGGCCCCGGCGGTTTTTTGCAGGTTGGCCAGGAGGGCGGGCAGATCCCGGGTGGAAACCACCACCTGTGGGAAGGCCGTGGACAGCAAACGGTTGAAGGCGTCGGCCCCTTCGTGGGGGGCGATGGCCTCCGCCATGTCCTCGCCGGCCAGTTTGTCCAGGGTTTCGCCGAACACGGCCCGGTGGCGCTTGAAAATGGCCCGGCCCATGCCGATGTTGGCCCAGTAGTCCCAGTTGACGGCCATGATGCCCTGCCGGCTGTCCCGGGCCCGGGCATTGGCGAAGGTGTCCAGAAAGATATTGGCCGAGGCGTAGTCCACCCCGCCTACCGAACCGATAAACGAGACCAGGGAGGAGCACAGGATGCAAAAGTCCAGGGGCGTGTCCCGGGACAACGCCTCCAGGACCAGGGTGCCGCGAATCTTGGCATTGGCGTTGCTGTCGGTATCGGCCAGGTCGCGCAGCTCGATCATGCCGCCGCCCTCCACGCCGGCGGCGTGGATGATGCCGTGTATCGGGCCGAAATGGTCCACGATCCGTTGCCAGGCTTCCCCCATTTCTTCCGGGGAACTGACATCGGCGGACAGGGGCAGGATCTCGGCCCCCAGTTTCTCCAGGCGCAGGGCCTTGGTCAGGGCTTCGCTGGTGCGGTCGTCCTGGTCGTGCTCGGCCAGCCACCGCTCCCAGTCCTGCCGCTTGGGCAGGCGTGTGCGGCCAAGCAGTGCCAACCTTGGGTGGCAACTGCCCGCCAGGTGCTCGGCCAGCACATAGCCCACGCCGCCCAGGCCGCCGGTGATCAGGTAGACCCCCCGGTCGCGAAACGGCGGGGTCTTGCCGGCCTCCGCCTGCAGCGGGATGGGGGTGAAATCCTGGATCCAGCGGTGCCGTCCGCGATAGGCCACGGTCTTTTCCTCCCGGAAGGTTTCCTGGGAGGCGGTGCATTCGCCAAGGAGCAGGCGAGCGAGCCGGCTCAAGTCCGCCCCGGTATCGGGCAGCTCGATGTCCACGTTCTTGCAGCGAAACGCCGGGAACTCGTTGGGGATGACCCGGCAGGGGCCGAGCAGGGTGGATTTTTCCGGGGACAAGCGTTCCGCCCCGGTGACCGCCTGGAGGTTGGTGCTCACCACGGTCAGCTGGGTGTCTCTACCACCGAGGTTGACGGCCGTTATGGCGCGCATGAGGTAGATGAGGCTGTTGTAACCGAGGTCCTGCACGGCCTCGTAATAGGCAAGTCCGCTCTCCACCTGGTCGTCCGGCGAGATATTCCACAAATGCACGATCCGTTGTGGCCCTTGTCCTGACTCGGCCAGGCGCCGCAGCAAGGCGTCGTAGTCCTCCTGATGGCCGGGATGGATCGTAAACGTCCCTCCGCTGCCGTCAAAGCCGTCGCCGGCCCGAACCTCCACGACATCCTGCCCGGACCGGGACAAATGGCCGACAAACGCCTTTCCCAATCCGTGGATGTCGGTAAAAACCAGCCAGGTCTCCCGTTCGGCCAGGGAGACCGGACCACGCCAGGCCCGGTGGGACAGGGCGCGTTTCCAGGAAGGCGCGTAGAACCATTCGGCGATGTCGGGGCGTTTGGCCGCCGCTTCCTCAAGGGTCCGTTGCCGCTGGCCGGGCTTGGGCGTGATGGCGTAGCGCTGCCGTTCGAAGGGATAGGTGGGCAGGGGAATCCTCCTGCCTTTGTCCTGGGGGTCCATGGCCTTTTTCCAGTCGACGTCCAGTCCGGCCAGCCACAGGGAGCCAAGGGCCCTGGCGCAGACCAGCAGGTCCGGATCGGTCTGGCGGGCATCGCGCATGCTGGCGACCACATGATGGGCGTCGGTCATGTCCGGGTGCCGGCCGGCCAGGGCTTTCAGCCCCTGCCCGGGGCCCAGCTCCAGGAGAAGCGTGTCCGGGGTTTCCAGCAATTTCGCCAGGCCCTGGGAAAAACGCACGGTGCCGCGCAGGTGCTGCACCCAATACTCCGGGTCCGTGGCCTGCTCCGGGGTGATCCAATCGCCGGTGACATTGGAGAGAAACGGGATTTCCGGAGCGTTGCGCGCCACCCGCGAAACGGTTCGACGAAAGTCCTCCATGATCGGTTCCACCATGGCGCTGTGCCCGGCCCGTCCGCTGGCCAGAGGGCGGAAACCGATCCTGTTTTCCTTGAGCTGCCGCTGCAGGACGGTCATGGCCTCCACGGGGCCGGAAACCATGCACAGGCTGGGCCCGTTGACGGCGCCCAGGGAGAGGGCGTCGCCCAGGAATTCCCGCAAGGTTTCCTCGCAGGCCAACGCCACGAGCATGGCGCCCTCGGGGACGTTCTCCATCAAGGCGGCGCGGCATGCCACCAGGGTGAGCGCGTCTTCCAGGGAAAACACGCCGGCCAGGGTCGCGGCCACGTATTCCCCGAGGCTGTGGCCGAGCATGGCCCGGGGGCGCACCCCCCAGGAGCGCCATAAGGCAGCTAAGGCATATTCGGTGACGAAGATGGCCGGCAGCCCAGGCATGGGTTGGGACAAGGCGGCAAGCGCCTTTTCCGAGGCATCCGGTCCGGGGTAGAGTACCTGGCGGATGTCGCTCTCCAGACGGGGAGCCAGGAGAGCGCCGCAATGGTCGACCGCTTCCCGAAAGACCGGTTCCTTGGCGTAGAGTTCCGCGCCCATGCCCGCATACTGGGTTCCCGCCCCGGGAAACAGGAAGGCCACGGATTTGTCCGAGCCGCCCACAGGGGCGCGGGAGAACAGGGTATGTTTGGGATCCCCGGTGGTCAGTATCCGGATCGCGTCCTGCCGGTCCCGGCACAGGATCGCCTTTCTGTGGGGAAAGGGGGTGCGGCCATTTTGCAACGTGTGGGCTGCGTGGAAAAGATCGGCGTCCGGAATGCGTTCAAGGGCGTCGCGCAGTTGGTGGCTGGCCGTTTCCAGAGCGCTTTCCGAACGGGCGGACAGGGGCAGGAGGTGCCATTGCCTGGGCGGGGCGTCAGACATGTCCGTTCGTGGCGGCTCCTCCATGATGATGTGGGCATTGTTCCCGCCCAGGCCAAAGGAACTGACCCCGGCCCGCCGGGGCGTGTCCCCGCCTTGCCAGTCCACAAGGCGCGTGTTGACGTAAAACGGGCCGTTTTCGAAATCGATGGCCGGGTTGGGGGTGTGGAAATGCAGGCTGGGGACCTGTTTGGCGTCCCGAAGGCACAGGGCGGCCTTGATGGCCGAGGCCACACCCGCCGCCGCGTTTAGGTGGCCGACGTTGGTTTTCACCGAGCCGATGGCGCAGCTTTGCCGGGGCAGTTTCGTGCCGTCGTAGCCTGCGGTCAGGGCCTGGATCTCGATGGGATCGCCCATGACCGTGCCCGTGCCGTGGGTCTCCACGTACCCGATGGTGGCCGGGGACACGTCGGCCATGGCCACGGCCTCGGCAATGGCCTCCCGCTGGCCGCGCACGCTGGGGGCGGTGAAACCCACCTTGTCCGAACCGTCGTTGTTGGTGGCAAAGCCCCGGATCACGGCATGGATGGTGTCCCGGTCCTCCAGGGCGTCCTGGAGGCGTTTGAGCACCAGGATGCCCAGGCCGTTGCCGGTGGCCACGCCCGAGGCCTCGGCGTCGAAGGCGCGGCACAGACAGTCGCGGGAAATGGCGCCGTCGGCTGCCTGGTGCAGGAAACCGTGCTTGCTGGGGATATCCACGCTGACCCCGCCGGCCAGGGCCATGTCCACCTGGTATTCCATAAGCGCCTGGCAGGCCATGCAGATGCCGACCAGGGAGCTGGAGCAGGCGGTTTGGGCGAGCACGGCCGGCCCCCGGAGATTGAGCTTGTAGCTCACCCGGCTGGCCAGGTAGTCCTTGTCGTTGCCCAGCAGCACGTTCAGGGCGCGGGTTGGTTTGGCCAGGGAAAAGTCCTGGAGCAGGTTCAGGAAATAGGTGCTGAAGGCGGCGCTGGCAAACACGCCCACCACGGCGTCTCCGGTGCCGGGCACATAGCCGGCGTTTTCCATGGCCTGCCAGGCGCATTCCAGGAACAGGCGTTGCTGGGGGTCGATGTATTCCGCCTCGCCGTGGGAAATATTAAAGAAACCGGCGTCGAAGAGCTCCACGTCGTCCAGGATGTACCCGGCCTTGATAAAATCCGGATGCCGGAGCAGTTCCGGGGCGATGTTGCTGGCGAGCAGTTCCTCGTCCGAGAACCGGCGTAAGGAATTGACCCCGTTTTGGATGTTATCCCAGAATTGGTCGATGTCCCGGGCGCCGGGAAAACGTCCGGCCATGCCGATGATGGCGACGCCGAATGCGTTTTCCAGAGTTGGTGTGCTCATGGCAAAGTCTTTTCCCCTGGAGACCTGACTGGCTCCGGTTTGCTGACGGCAAATCGCGCTGGAATCTTACGCGGTCTGTTGCCGGCCGCGCAGGGCGTTTTGCATTCTTTCCCGGCGCTGCCCGCCCCGGCGGGTGGTTCTTGCGGCGTCGGCCCCGGCGTCCTGGTTGGCGGTCATGAAGCGGGCCAGGGCGTTGACCGTGGGATATTCGAAGATGTTGACGATGGAGAGTTCCCGGAGCGCATGCTCCTGCAACCGGGCGTGCAGGCGCAGGGCGAGCAGGGAATTGCCCCCCATCTCGAAGAAGTTGTCGTGGACGCCCACATGTTCGCACTTCAGCAGGTCGCGCCAGATGGCAGCCACCTGCTTTTCCGTGGCGTCCCGGGGCAAAACCCGTGGCGGACGGTTGGCTTCGAGATGGCGGGCCGCGTCGCGGGCGAGCTGTTTCTTGTCCAGTTTCCCGTTGGGGGTCAGGGGGAGTTTGTCCAGCCGGATGACCGCCGGCGGCACCATGTAGTCAGGGAGCTTTTGCCCCACAAAGGCGCGTAAACTCTCCGATGTCAGGCCCGAACCGTTCCCGGCCACCACATAGCCTACCAGGCGACCATTGCCCTGGGCTGTCCCGCTGACCACCACGGCGGCCTCCCGGACTTCGGGATGGCCGAGCAGGGTGGTTTCGATCTCGCCCAGTTCGATGCGATAGCCCCCAATCTTGACCTGAGAGTCCTCCCTGCCCAGAAACTCGATGGAGCCGTGGGGCGTGAACCGACCCAGGTCGCCCGTGCGGTAGAGGCGTTCCCCGGTGACGGGGTGGACCACGAAGCTGGCATCGGTTTTTGCCTTGTCCTTCCAATAGCCTTTGGCCAGCCCCAGGCCGCCGATATAAATCTGGCCCACGGCCCAGTCCGGGCGTTGTTCCAGGGAGGGACCCAGCACGTACAGGCGTTGATTTTTCATGGGGTAGCCGTAGGGAATGCTCTTCCAGGCGGCGTCTACCTCCCCGATGGGGTAGAGGACCGACCAGATGGAGGCTTCGGTGGCGCCGCCCAGGCCGATGATGGTCGTGTCCTTGGTCAGGTGGCGGATGCGTTCGGGCAGGTCCAGGGGAATCCAGTCGCCGCTGAGCAGGGCGAGACGCAGGGGCGCAAAGGGCTGATCCGGCCGGGAAGCCGCGTGCTCGACCAGCATCTGCATGAGCGCAGGCACCGAGTTCCAGATGGTCACCCGCTCCCTGCCCATAAGCTCCAGCCAATGGGACGGGTCCTTGCGCCGGCCGGCCTCGGGGATGACCAAAGCCCCGCCCGCGGCCAGGGTGCCGAAGATGTCGTAGACCGAAAGGTCGAAGTTGAGTTCGGAAAGGGCGAACACCCGGTCCCGGTGCGTGACCCCGAAGCGGGCATTGACGTCCAGCACCGTGTTCACGGCGCCGTGGTGGTCGATCATGACCCCCTTGGGCATCCCGGTGGAACCGGAGGTGTAGATGACATAGGCCAGGTCGCCCCCGGTTTGTCGGGTTTCCGGGACAGGCAGGTCGGTGGCGGCCGGCTGCGTGGATTCCACAACGCAAACATGCGTCTTTTGGGGCCAGCCCATCCGTTCCCGCATTTCCGGTTGGGTGACCACGAGTTCGGCTTCGCCGTTTGCCAGCAAGTGCCGGATGCGCGCTTCCGGAAAATCCGCGTCAATGGGCAGGTAGGCCGCTCCGGCGTACAAAATGCCCAACACCGCCACCACCTGCTCCCAGCCCTTGTGCATGACTACGGCCACCAGACGGTTGGGGCCCGCGCCGAGCGCCACGAGTTCCCTGGCCAGATGGCGGGCCCGATGGTCCAGTTCGCCGTAGCCGAGGGTCCGTCGGGGTGTGATGATTGCCGGCGCGTCCGGCTGTTGTTGGGCCTTGCGGGCAAAAAGGGTGTGGAGCAGGTCGGTGGCGCATTCGCCGTCGGTGCTGTTGCGGGCAAGCCGTCTGGATTCCTGGTGCGCGGGCAGGGCCATCTCGGCCGGACGCTCCCAGGCCGAGGCGTCGTCGGCCAGGCGCCCAAGCAGGGAGCGGTAGGCGGCGAACATGTCGTCGATGAGCCCCTGGGGGAAGAGTTCCTCCACCACATCCCAGCGGCAGGACAGGGCTCCGTGCCTTTCGCGGATCTGGTGGTCCAGGACCACCTGGGGCGTGCGCACGGACATGAAGGCGCACTCGCCCATCAGGCTTTCCCAGGTTTCCTCTTGTCCGTCCTGGTCGATGCTGCCGCCCACACCCGTGATGCTGGTGAAGACATAGGGCACGATGTAGGGGGCGTTGCCCTCCTGACGCCTGGCCAGCTCCCGCATGACCTCGATGCCGCTGTAGGCGCGGTGCTCCATGCCCTCCAAGATTTCCCGCTGGAGGCGACGGCCGGCGGCGGCGAAACTGTCCGCGCTGTGGTTGCGCACGGCCACGAGCAGGATGGAGGTGAAGTCGCCCAGTATTTCCGTCACTTCCGGGTGCAGCCCCTGGCGGTTGTACTGGGTCAGGTTCAGGGTGAAGCTGTCATGCCGGTTCCAGGCGCCTAGCACCTTGGCGTAGGCTGTGAGCAGGGCCGCGGACGGGGTCAGACCGGCCCGGGCGGCCTGTTCCTTGAAGCGGCGCCATTGTTCGGGAGAAAGGTCGCACTGGCGTCCAGAGAAATGGAAATCGGACACCGTGGCCATGTCCTTGACCATGGGCAACTCGGGCGGCTGGGGCATGGTCGGGAGCTTGTCCAGCCAATACTGCCGGGAACGTTGGTAGTGCTCGGTGGCGGGCAGGCCGGCCAGGCAGGTCACGTAGTCGCGAAAGGACAGGGACAGGGGCGCGGGCAGGGACTCGGGGTTCTCGTAGCAGCGCGCCAGGTCCCGAAACAGGATCTGGATGCTCTGGCCGTCGAAGACGAGCAGATCCAGGCTGATGTGAAAGCGGACCATGCCGTCGCCAAAACGGCTGGCTCGAAATTCGAACAGGGGCCAGGTGTCGCTTCGCGGCCCCGCTTCCGTCATCTCCCGCCTGATCGCCTCCAGGGCCTGGCGGGTTATTTTTCCGTCTGTGCCCCGCAGGTCGCGCACCTGCACGGCGTAGTCCGGGACGTGTTCGAGGATCTGCTGCTCCCCGCTTGGCAGAACCACGGCGCGCAGCATGTCGTGCCGCTTTATCACCTGCCGCAGGGCGCGGCTTAGCCGGTCGAAGTCCAGACCCTGGTCGGTCCTGTCAAACTCCGCGTAGGCGTGGCAGGGCACGTTGCCCCAGCCGATGGCGCCGCTTTGGCCGATCCAGTAGGCGTACTGGATGTCGGTGAGGGCAAAGGGCTTGTGGCGGTTGGCCGGGTCGGGGACGATGGGAGCGCCCAGGGCCTGGGCCATGCCCGTGGGACCGTCCTGCGGGTTTTGTGTCTCCAGGGCGCGTGCAAGCAGGGCGGCCAGGGTGTCGAGGGTCAGGTGCTGAAACGCTGCGATGGCCTCGCTTGGCGTTATGGCGATCCGCAACTGGGTGGCGATGCTTTCCAGCAGCCTGAAAAAGAGCAGCGAATCCATGCCGTAGAGCATCAGATGCGTGCTCTGCTCCAGCATGGCGCCGTCGATGTGCAGCACCGCGGCCACCTTCCGCCTGCCGTATTCGACCAGTTGGCCGTGGCGCGCTTCGCCCCCGGACGCGCCGGGTTCCTTGAGGATGGAAACGTCTTCGGGGCGCATTACGGCTGCTGCCGGAGCAACATTACCCATGGAACACACTCCGTTGTTGTGTGGTCTTGTTCGTGCCACCGTTGGAAGGATGTCGCCGGCCCCCGGGCCGTCCCTGACGTGCCGCAAGAACCGGGCGGGCCGGCGACCGGCCATGGCGGTGTTCCCGGCCAAGGGCGCGGGGCGCGCCGATCTGGCCGCGCTGGTCATCCGGCCATGGCAGCGAGCTTTCGTTTGTCGATTTTTCCCACCGCGGTCAGCGGCCACATGGCGATGTGCTCCAACTGGTCGGGCATGCAGTGGCGGGCCACGCCGCGTTGCCGCAGAAAATCATGGATGTCGCGCAGGGAAAGCTCTCCCCCCGCCGGCATGAGAAAGGCGCAACTGCGTTCGCCGAGGTCCGCGTCCGGCAGCGGCACAAGGGCGGCATCCACCACCTGGGGATGGCAGCGCAGGTGGGTTTCGATCTCCACGGCGGAAATCTTTTCGCCCGCCCGGTTGATGTGGTCCTTGATGCGGCCCATGACCTGGATGTTGCCTTCCGGGGTGAAACGGACCCTGTCCCCGGATCGGTAGAAACCGTCGGGCGAAAACGAGCGGGCGTTGTGCTCCGGGGCCCGGTAGTAGCCGCGAATGGTGTAGGGGCCGCGCACCATGAGTTCGCCCACGGCGCCCGGGGGCACGTCCTGGCCGTCCTCGTCCACGACCCGGATCTCGTCGGCAGGGCAAAGCGGCTTTCCCTGGGTGAAAAGGACTTCGTCGTCGTCAGCGCCCGGCCGGGTGAAGCACAGCACTCCCTCGGCCATGCCGAACACCTGCTGCAGGTCGCAGCCCAGGGTGGGCTTGACCCGTGCGGCAAGCTCCGGCTCCATCCTCGCGCCGCCAACCTGGAGCGTTTTGAGGCTGGACAGGTCGTTTTTGTCCCATTGCACGGCCGGCAGCCAGAGATTGACCAGGGGCGGCACCAGGGCGGTGACGTTGACCCGTTCCCTGGCGATGGCCGGGAAGGCTTCGTCCGTACTGGGCGTCTGGATGCACACGACCCGCCCGCCCTGGGACAGGGTGCCGAGGAGCCCGGGGCTGCAGAGCGGGAAATTGTGGGCCATGGGAAGCGCCGCCAGGTAGACGGTGTCCTTGGTGAAGCCGCAACGCGCTGCCGAGGCCCGGGCATTGAGCGAATAGTCGGCGTGGGTGCGCGGAATGAGCTTGGGCGTGCCCGTGGTGCCGCCGGACAGGAGCAGGACCGCTATGTCGTCGGGGGCAGGGCCGGGCATGTCTTGCGTATCCAGGAAAAGGGCGTCCCAGGCCAGGGAGCCCTGCAGTCCCGCATCGGTAATGACATGGCGCAGGCAGGCATGCCGCCGGGCCGCGTTGCGGGCGAGCGTCCCGTGGTCGAAGCCCAGGAAATTTTCCACGGTGATGGCGGCCACGGGTTTTGCCAGGGAGCAAAAGGCGTGGATGTCCGATTCCCGGTTGGCCATCATGGACAGGATGGGGATGGCGCCGAGGCGCAGCAGGGCAAAGACGCAGACGGCAAACCGCAGGCTGTTCGGCAACTGGACCAGGACACGGTCCCCTTTTTTAATACCCAGGCGGCGCAGGCCGTTGGCAAAGGATGTCGCCTTGATATCCAGCTCGGCATAGCTCAGACGACTGTTGCGTTCCACAATGGCAATGCGGCTGCCTTGGGTCATCGCCCACTCTCGCAAGTGGTCTGAGAGGGATTTTGGCAACCAGTAGCCTTTGTCTCGGTAGTGTTGTTTGAAATGATCCGGGTATTCACAAAAATCAGACAGCATAGTTCACCATATCCATCAAAGAGTATGTTCGGATGCTGACGTACGATAGCAGGGCCCCTTTGGGACCACTAACTGTTCCAGAACAATAATTGATGGATAATGAATTTCATTTTCAATAACACGGGGAATCCTGTACAACCCGACAGCAAGGTGAACCCAGATTCGGTGTTTGGGTAATATGTCGATTTTATTTTTTAAATTAGATCCTTGGGCTGCCAAGGTCAAAGGCAAGATGCTTCGGGCAAGTGCCCGGACGAAATCGGGAACGGGATGCCTGTCCGGGAGGGGGTTGCCTTCCCGGAACGTTGACGGCGCTCCCGAAACCGCGCGTCTTGGCTCGCCAGGGCAGTGCCACTTGGATCGCGGCCGAAAGGAGACGACATGATGCGATGTGAAAGTACGTCCTTTGCGAACGCATGCCCCGGCGCCGCCATGCCGGCAGCCCTGGAGGCGGCCGATATCCTGCGCGACAACATCGAAACGCCCCCCCGCCTGATGGATCTCGCCCGCAGGGTGGGCGTTTCCCCCCCACGGCTCAACCGGGAATTCCGGCATCACTTCGGGGCCACGGTTTTCGGCTATTTGCGCGTCCTGCGGCTGGAAGAGGCCCGACGCCTGTTGGAAAGCAGCGACATCAACATCACGGACGCCGCCTTCACCGTGGGCTACCAGAGCCTTCCCTCGTTCAGCCGGGCTTTTCGGGATCGATTCGGCGTGTGTCCGCGGCAATACCGCAACCGTCTTCGGCCTCGTTGCCGGCGATCGAAGGCAGCCGCGCCGGGCCGCCAGCGGATGGAATCGCCTGCGGCGGCCGGGGGGCAAGCCTTCCCCCGGACCCCTTGGCAGGGGGAACATTGGGGGTAGCGCGCCTCGCCCATCCGTTTTGAGGCAGCGTTGGGGAACCCCCTGAGAAACGCAGGCGGGCCGGCTTTTCCGAACGTCGGGCCGCCTGCGTGAGCAGCTCCAAGCATGACAGGATTCCAAAGGACGGAGTCCTTTGGCCGCCGGAGGCGTCTTTTCCCCCGTTGGCTGGAAGCCGGTCCTAGTCGTCCCGCAACGCTGCCACGATGTTGAGGCGGGCCGCCCGCACCGCCGGGAAAAAGCCGCCCGCCACGCCCATGATCGCCGCAAAGGCCAGGGACAGGCCGGTGATCCAGGGGGTCAGGGTGAACTTGAAGGAGAGTTCGGAGAAGGTTTGGAAATTGGTCGTGGAAAAGGTCAGAAACGACAGACAGGAGGCCAGGGCCACCCCGGAGATGCCCCCAAGCAGGCCCAGGAAGAGGGATTCCAGCAGAAAGGCGGTCAGGATGGCCCCGCGTCGGAAGCCGATGGCCCGCAAGGTGCCGATCTCGGGAACCCGGTTGGCCACGGCCGAATACATGGTGATGGTGGCCCCGATGACGGCGCCGAGGGAAAAGATCACCGTCAGGGTCACGCCGAGCACCGTGAGAAACTTGCGCATCCTGTCCGACTGCTTCTCGTAGTAGCGCGTTTCTCGCCAGGTCTCGGCCTGGAGCCGGGGATCGGTTTCGATGGCCTGCCTGTAGGCGGCAAAAAGCGCGGGGTCGCGCAATCCGGCCACCACCGTGGAATAGGCGTTGCGGCCGAAGGCCGGCATGAGCTGGTTGGCGTCGCCCCATATTTCCGAGGAAAATCCCGTGGTTCCGGCGTCAAAGACGCCGACCACGGGCCATTCCCGCTTGCCGAAGTGCAGGCTTTGGCCAAGCCCGGCGCCTGTAAATCCCGAGGCCACGGCCTTGCCCACCATGACTTCCGGCGTCCCGGGCCGGGGCAGACGGCCCGCGATGAGGCGCACCTGGGGCCGCAGTTCCAGGGAAGCCGCGTCCGTGCCCCGGATGGTCACGTTGGCGACTTTGCCCGTGGATTTTTTGGGGAGGCCGATCAGGACCACGGTTTCCCTGGCGACCATGGTCCGGCCTTGGCCGTCAAAGGCGATCTCCGGCTGGGTGGCCATGGCCGAGGCGGTGGGACGTTCGATGCTGCTTTTGATTTCCGTATCCGAGCCTTTGCGCAGGACGATGGCGTTGCCCGGGGACCCAGTGGTCACGAGCGTCCGGCGCAGCCCCTCGGCCAGCATGAGGGTGGCCGTGAACACGAAGACCACCAGGGCCATGCCTCCGGCGGTGAGCAGGGTGGTCAGCCAGCGGGTGCGCAGATTGCGCCAGGAATAGGCCAGGGGCACGGGCATCAGCCGATCCTCCGGAACGCCTCGGCAATGCGTACCGATGAGACCCGCCAGGCCGGCACGATGGCAGCACACACGCCGACCAGCAGCCCGAAGGCGAATACCAAGGCGATGGTTTGGGGTGAGACGAGAAAGACGGGAAAGTATTGGGCCAGGCTGGCGCCGAAGGCCCGGGCCAGGGGCGGCAGCATGGCCATGCCCAGGGCGGCGCCGGTAAGGGACAGGAGAAGGGATTCGGCCAGGAACATGAGTCCGAGGGGCCGGCCGCGAAAGCCGAGGGTCTTGAGGGCCGCGAATTCTCCCAGACGTTCCCGGGCCGACATGGTCATGGTGTTGGCCGCCACGGCCAGGATGATGAAAATGATCATGAAGGACACCATTTTGACGGCCAGGAGGATGGTTTCGCTCATGGACAGGAAACCGAGCTGGAAGGCGCGTTCGGTCTCGGTCAGGGTTTCGGCCTGGGAATTGACGAACAGGGCGTCGATGGTCTTGGAGACTTCCGCCGCCCGGTTGGGGTCGGCGATGCCGATGATGAAAAAGCCCGCTTGGCCGGCCCGGCTCGGACTGCGCTGCTTCATGGTTTCGTTGAGATAGGCCCACTGGAAATACAGCACGGACTCGTTGGTGTCCGGTCGTCCCCCGGTATAGATCCCCCGGATGGTCAGCGGCCAGTCGCCGGGAAAAAGGGTGCCGCGCAGGGTGATGGTGTCGCCCACGCGCCAGTGGAAGCGTTCGGCCAGTTTGCGGCCGATGATGGCGCCCTTGCGGTCCGTGACAAAGGCCTTGCGCTCGGCCGGTGTGACCTGAATCTCCGGGTAGAGGCGGAAAAAGCCGTCCGATTCCACCGCCAGGTTGGCGAAAAAGTTTTTCTTGTCCTTGTAGACGCCGCTGAACCAGTTGCCGGCGATGACCACATCCACCCCGGATGTCCGGCGGATGCGTTCCTTGTAGGGATAGGGCAGGGGCTGGGCCAGGGACACGGCGTTTCGGGTCACCAGCCGGTTGGCCGCCGCGGCCGAGGAGCCGGCATTCCAGGCGTCGAGCACCGTGCGCATGAGGCCGAAGGCGAGCAGGGCCACGGCCACGCCCACAATGGTCAGGATCGAGCGCAAACGGTGCCGGAAGGCGTTTTTGAGAATCAGCTTAAGGAGCAACACGCAGTTCACCCTTTTCGAATGTGCGCACCAGATGTGCGGCCGCGGCGGCCCGCTGGTCGTGGGTCACCATGATGATGGTCTTGCCAAGCTCCCTGTTGAGGCGGCCGAGCAGATGCATGATGTCGGTCGCGGAGGTGCGGTCCAGATCGCCCGTGGGTTCGTCGGCCACGATGATGTCCGGATCGGTGACGATGGCCCGGGCGATGGCCACGCGTTGCTGCTGGCCGCCGGAGAGCTGGGAGGGCTTGTGGTCGCTGCGGTCGGGAAGGCCCACGGCCTCGAGGGCGGCCCGGGCGTGGTCCCGGCGCTGGCGGGCGGGGAGCGTGGTGAGCAGGAGCGGCAGCTCCACGTTTTCCAGGGCCGACAGCACGGGAATGAGATTGTAGAACTGGAAGATGAATCCCACGTGCCGGCTGCGCCATTCGGCCAGCTCGCCTTCGCTTAGGGTGGTAATGTCCGTGCCGTTGATGACGATGCTGCCGCCATTGACGCCGTCGATGCCGGCGATGCAGTTGAGCAGGGTCGATTTGCCCGATCCCGAGGGACCGATGAGGGCCAGGAATTCTCCGGCCGCGATGTCGAAGGTGATATCGGTCAGCACCGGCAGGATCTGGTCACCGCGCCGGTAGGATTTGGAGAGTCGGTCGATGGCGATAAGCGGGGTGTTCATGCTGCCTGCCGGGGGTACAGGGTGGACCCGGCCCGGGCGTTTTCACGCGCTTTGATGGCGGGACGGGAAAAGGCGTTGTCCTTGGGGGGAGGTGTCATTCCGGGATGGATGGGCATGGCGGGCTCCGGCTATCCTTCGGCCAGGGTCACGGCGTCCCCGCTTTGCAGCTTGTCCGGAGGCGAGAGGATCAGCCGCTGGCCGGTGGCCAGGCCCGAGGTCACGACCCGCATGTCGCCCAGGGCCTCGCCCAGGGCCACGCCGGTGCGCACCGCCTTGCCGTCCTGGATGACGAAGACTTCCGGCTTTCCATTCCGCGTGACCACGGCCGTGTCCGGAATGGCCACCCGGGGGGTGGTTTCGGCGGCGGTCAGGGGACGGGAGAGAAAGGCCACCTTGGCGCTCATTTCCGGCAGCACGCGCGGGTCCAGTTTGTCGAAGGTCACCTTGACCAGCACGGTCGCCTTGGTGCGGTCGGCCGTGGGCACGATCATGTGCACCTTGCCGGGAAAGCGTTCGCTCGGGATGGCGTCGAGGGTGATCTCGCACGGCTCGCCCACTTTCACGAGGTGCAGGCTGGACTCGGCCACATCGACCTCGGCGGCCAGGGATCCCATGTCCGCGATGGTGACCACGGCCGCCTTGGACGTGGTGGACGCGCCAAGGGGCGAGATGATGTCGCCCACGTCGGCGTTTTTGGTCAGCACCACGGCGTCGAAGGGCGCTTCGAGGTCGGTGTAGGCCAGGGTGGCCTCGGCCTGGTTGAAGGCCTCGATGCGAGAGGCCTGGGTGGCTTTGGCCTGGTCCAGGGTGGCGATGGCCTTGTCCAGGCGGGCCTTGGCCGTATCGTACTCGGAGTGGGCCACATAGTCGCCGGCCACAAGCTTTCCCATGCGGGTGAAGTGCAGCCGGGCGTCGGTCAGTTCGGCCGTGTTCGCGGCGATCTGGTATTGGGCCGCCTCCAGGTCATGGCGGGCCAGATCGCGGGCCGCTTGCAGATCGGCGCTCTCCAGGCGGGCCAGGATTTGCCCTTTTTCCACTCGGTTGCCTTCCTCCACCCCGAGCCAGACGAGTTGGGCCGTGGCCTTGGTGGCCAGGGCGGCCTTGCGCTGGGCCACAATATAGCCGCTGGCGGTCAGGGTGGTGATGGTGCGGGAAGGATAGGCCAGGACCACGGTTACGGCCTGTACTGCAACGGTTCGCGGCGACAGTGTCCAGACGACAAGACAAAAAATGATCAGTAGCGCCAAAATTGCTGGCCAGAATTTGCGTTTATTTTGTCGTCTATGGTTGGAGTTAGGTCGAAACTTATCTGATTTGTCGATGCGTAGTGCATCCAGTGTGTCGTTCATACAACCCCCAATGAAGCATTTCTCTGGATAATGTCCACCTCGTGCTCCGTCGTCAAGCCGTGGTAGCCCTTATTACTTAAGAGAGCTTTCTTTAGTAAAAAGGTTATCCCAAATGTAACAACAGTAGGGCCCCAAAGGCTCTTGGGGCAATCCCCTTGCCCGAGACGGCCGGCATGAAGTCCATCCAGGCCGACACCATCAAGATCGAGGTGGACCCGGGTAGGAGGTCTGCTTCAACCTGGGCACTCGTCCTGGGGAGTCCGAACTCTTGTCCTTGCGATGGGATGACGTGGACTTCGCTGCCGGTACCGTCAGGATTTATGCCAGCAAGACCAAGACCTATCGGACGGTTCCGATTAACCCTGACTTCCTGAAACGGATGGAGGACGAGAAGAAGGATTCGGTGTCCGGGTATGTCATCGAGTACATGGGCCGAGGGCTCACCACCATCCGAAAGGCCTTCAAGAACGCTTGTCAACGGGCGGGGATCACCTACCCGACCAGGATGTACGACCTGCGGCACCTGTTCGCGACCACTTTGCTCAACAAAGGGGCAGATCTGGCCGCCGTGTCGAAGATGATGGGGCATTCGACCGTAAAACTGACTGCTGATACCTACTACCACTACATGTCAGGGGAAAAGGAACGCGCTGTCCGGCTGCTGCCGGGTTTAGCGGTTGCGTAAGAGGCGAAGGCGGGATTCCTGAGCAAAGGTTTTCCGCCTTATTTGTTTGAATAACAATCAACTATTATTTAAGAAAGGTCAGATTATGGGAACGATTCACAACATGTAAGACTATATAAAAAAGAACTACTTTAAATGTGATTACGCAAAATCAAAGAAAATTACCAAGGACGATATAAAGATTCTCGGCACATTAGACACAATTCTGGCAAATACGGATGAACTCAATGAATACTGGTTTAACGTCAATTATGACCTCAAGCTCCTGAGAGAAGCTCTCGCAGAAAAACTTAGATCAAAGTAGACGATTTATCTATAGTTATTGGCAAAGGGGAGATTTCTATAGCAGGGGAGTCTCGTTGTAAGCGTCCAAATAGGTCCTTCTTACGTCGCTTGAATTTTCTGCCATGGTTTATCCCACAGGAGGACGACCATGGCAGCACCAGCTACAGAAGTGCGTTCCTTGAAGGCGGCGTATTGGTCGGAGCATGTTGCAGCTTGTCAGCGTAGCGGTCTGAGCCAGGGAACATACTGTCGGCAGCATGGCCTTTCCCAGAGTTCCCTGAGCTATTGGCGCAAGCGTTTAGGCGCAAAGAATGACAGGGATGCCGCGTCTTTCGTCACCATCGTCCCCGTGCCGCTGTCCGCGTCGACTCAACCAGACATTGCCACCGCACCGGAACCGATGCTGGTGCATGTGGGCAACGCCTTTCGCATCGAGATACGCGGCGATTTCGCCGCACCGGTGCTTGAGAAACTCGTTCGCACACTGACGCGGCTATGATGTTGCCGGTAAACGGCGTCCGGGTCTACCTGGCCCTGGGAGCCACGGACATGCGCAAATCCATCGACGGCCTGTCCATCCTGGTTTCGCGGCAGATGCAACTCGATCCGTTCGCGGGCCATCTGTTCGGCTTTTGCAACCGCAGCCGGACCATCAT
>NZ_JBLODY010000109.1:0-9765 GCF_047785625.1 Solidesulfovibrio sp. C21 | reverse complement strand
CCCTGGACCCCCTTCAAAAACTTTAGCGGGGTTTTAGTTCAAATTCCCCGGCCATCATGAAAGAGGCCGCCCGGTTTTTACCGGGCGGCCTCTTTCATGATGGCCGACAAAGGTGTCTTGGTTTCTTCTTAGAGCAAACTGACGATGATAACCTGATAAAAAAATAAAAGATTTAGGAAGGGGAGAGCGCGAGAGGGGAGAACCCTTTTCAAAGGGTTTCCCCTCTCGCATCTTCTCTCCTTTCTTACATCTTATTGAGAATATTATCGTCGATCCAGTGCTGATCCCACCATTCGACAGGGGAGGTGGGGTGGCCGAAGACCAGGACGCCGAAGTGCAGGTGGTCGCCGCCGGCGAGCCCGGTGGCCCCGGTCTTGGCGATGATCTGGCCCTTTTTGACGTCCTGCCCTTCCTTGACGTCGATTTCACGCAGGTGGGCGTAGAGCGTTTGCAGTCCGAGCCCGTGGTCGATGATGATGGCGTTGCCGTAGATGCCGAAAAAGCCGGTGAAAACGACTTTGCCGCTGTTGGCCGCCGGCACCGGCGCGGCCTCGAGGGAGGCCAGGTCCACGCCCAGGTGGGTCTCCTGGTCGATTTCCTTGCCATTGTAATAGTAGGTCCGGTGGTCGCCGAAACCGGCCTTGGGCGCGGCGTTGGGCAGGCGCAGGAAGGCCTTTTTGTCCCAGAGCATGGTCGGGGCCGTTGCCATGGCCAGATCGTGCAGCTTGGCCCGGTTTTTCTTGCGCAGTTCCTTGTTGACCCGCAGGTAGATTTCGAGATTGTCGCGGGTGTCGGTGATGATATTGTAATACTGGGGCATCTTGGACTCGAGAAAGTTGTCCGAGATGTTGATCCTGTCCTGCCGGAATTTCCGGGGAATGGCCTGGTAGCGGAACGAGGCGTATGCGGTGTTGCCGGCCTTGTCCACGGCCTTGACCTTGGGCACGAAATCCTTGGGGTCCATGTCGTAGGGAAAGACGAACAGCCCGAAATATTTCCCGTTTTCCTGCTTGAACGCGGGATAGAAGTCGTCGCCGACCACCACGCCGGCGCTTTCGGGGTCTTCACTCAGCTGAAAGGACACCGCGCCGACGCCGCCTTGGCGGACGTTGTGGGCGAGGCTCAGCACGTCGATGCGCGGCGGAATGGTGTCCAGGGTGACGTCCTTGTTCAGCTTGACCGTGTTGCCGGCCCCGAAGTTGGCCAGGGAGCGGTCGGTGGCCGTGGCCACGAGCGTAAACGGCCCGTCGTGCAGCCCCGCCGGCTCCAGGGTGAATTTCTCCTCCGCCGTCTTGACGGGCAAGGCGTAGGTCTTGTCGAGCAGGGTGACCTGCTTGTCGCCCTGGGTCACGATGACCTTGGCGTTTTTGAGCCCCGCGCCGGCGTCCTTGAGCGTCAGGGTGAATTCCCGTTTGGGCGCGGCCACGGCGTTGTCCGGGGACAGCGCGATTTCAGGCTTGACGGTGTCGGTCAGGAAAAAATAGGCGGCCGCGCCGGCGGCCACGACCAAGATCAGAAAAAGGACAAAAACGAGTTTCTTCATGCTGGCTTCCTCACGTGTGCCGACCGCTTCATACCGGCCGGGCCGGGAAGGCGCAACCCCGCTTCCGGGCGATACAGGGCTTGCACCAAGGGCCATTTGCAGGCTACTGCCTTGGTATGCCTGCAAATGGTTGGTCCCAGGAGCCCTTATGAACGCCTTGCGCCTGTTGTGCCTGACGGTCTGCTGCGTATGCGGCCTGGCCCTGTCGTGGGGGGAGGGCCCCGCTTTCGCCGGCCAAGGGGATACGGCGCTTTGGCGGTCCATCGCGGCGGGGGTGCGCCAAAGTCTCGCTCTAAAAAGCCGGGAACTCGCGCAGATCCAGGCGGAGCTGCCGGCGGCCCAGGCGGCTCTGGCCCAAACCCTGGCCCAGGAAAGCAGCCGGCTCGACCAGCTGCTGCTGTTGCGCGGGGTGGCCGGGGACACGCCCTGGGCCAGCCGCACGCTCATGATGCAGCTGCGCGAAATCGACAATGCCGTGGATGTGGCCAGCGCCTCCCTGGAGGACATGCACGACAGGCTGGCCCGCACCAAGGAAGAATACGCCACCCTGCGGGAGATACGACACCAGAACGCCAGCCGGGAATACACCGATCTCGTGAGCGAGGAACTGGCCGGCCCCGGCCGGGATTTCCGGGAACTCAAGGACGAGGTGGACACGGTCAAGGCGGAAGTGGACGCTGCCTTGGGCCAGGCGACGAGCCTGAAGAAGGACGTCCGCGACGCCAGGAAAAACGAGATCGAACGTTTCGTGCGCCTGTTCGGCGAGACCTATTTCGCTTCTTCCGGCTCGCTGCTCCGCCTGGCCAACCTGCGCGGCGCCATGGACGATCTGCGCCAATGGGTCGATACCGCGCCGCGTTTTTGGGGACCCATACTGGGCTGGACCGACTGGGGCCGGTTTTGCCTGACCGGGCTTTTCGGTTTCGCCGTTTTCTGGGCGGGCATTGCCCTGGCCCGGCGGCGTTGGCCGGCCGTAAGCGGGCTTTCCCGGCCCGGGCTTTTCTGGCTCGCTGCCGGCCTGGGGCTGGGCCTGGCCCGCCACACCGTCCTTTTCGCCGGAAACCAGTTCACGTCGCTGCCCTGGGTGCTGGCGTTGTGCTGGGGGCTTGTGCTGCTCATGCCGCATGGGCCGGTGCTGTCCGTGCTTTTCGGTTGTTTCGCGGCCGCCGCGTGCATGGACGTCCTCAATATGCCGGCCAGCACCATCGGCATCGTCTGGCCGGCGGTGGCCGCAACCGCCATCATGCGGTTGCGGCGCGACCAGGCCGGCGGAGCTTCGATCGTCGGCTTTCTTACGGCCTCGGCGGTAGCCGGGATTTTCGGCTTCGGCCCACAGGCGACCGCCCTGACCGAGGCGCTTTTCATGCTGCTTTTGGCCCTCGGGCTCACGGCGGCCATCCAACGCCGCCTGGATGGGCTGGCCGCCGGGCGCAAGCATTCCCTGGCCGGTCTGGCCTCGCCGCTGGCCGTGACGCTGATGGCCACGCTGTATGTGGCCTGGGTGCTGGTCTTTATGGGCGGTCCGGGGCTTATGGACCGCGTCTTTCGCATGCGCCTTTCCATCGGCAAGGCGACCTTTTCCCTGGACGCGTTGGCCATGCTGTTCGTGGTGTTTTTCCTGTTGCGCCTGGTGCAGGCTTGGTTTTTCCATTTGCTCGCTTTTGTGCGACTTCGCGGCCGGACCGTGGAGCCCGCCTTGGCCCACACGGTGGGCGCGGTCTTTTCCTATCTGACCTGGACGCTTTTCGTGTTGTTCGGCCTGCATCTCTTCGCCGTGCCGCTGGGGGCGCTGACCTGGATCGCCAGCGGCCTGTCGGTGGGCATCGGCTTTGGCCTCAAGGACATCGTCAACAACTTCGTCAGCGGGCTGATCATCATGTTCGGCGGGGCGGTCAAGAAGGGGGACATCATCCAGCAGGGCAAAAATTTCGGCGAAGTGGTGGACTTGTCGGTGCGCAACACCATCATGCGCACCCTGGACAACACCACGGTCATCATTCCCAATTCGAGTTTTTTGCGCGGCGAGATCGTCAACCTCACCTACCAGGACGCTTCCATGCGCCTGACCATTCCTGTGACGGTGGCCCCCGGCACCAAACTCAAGAAGGTGCGCAAAATCCTGCTCGCCGCGGCGAAGAAGCACCCCGACGTTTTGAAGAGTCCGCCGCCGGAGGTCGCGATGATCGCTTTCGCCCGTTTCGGGCTCCAGTTCGAGCTGTATGTCTGGATTGACAACTTCATGAAGAAGTTCCAGGTGCAGTCGGAACTGGCCACGACGATCGACCAGGAATTCCAGGACAACAAGGTCATGCTGGCGTTCCAGGGCGTGAAGGTGAAGTACAAACCCAAGGGCACGGAGGCCATGCAACTCGACGCCATGCGCGAGGAGTTGCGGCGCAAGCGCTCGGAAACGTTCAAACGCTCGCGCACGCTGCGCCGGGTGCACGTCAGGAAACGCTGGCCGGCCCCGGCTCCGGCAAGCTCCGGGGAGGCGTGATGCCACACCGCCCGATGTTGACGTTCATGCTGGCAATGGTGTGCCTGTGCGGCGCGCTGCTCCCGTCTGCCTGGGCCCGCAAGGCGCCCGCTATCGCCCCGCCGAAGGTGGTCACCATCGGCGTCGTCGAGGCGCCGCCCTTTGTCATAAAAGACGAGCACGGCCATTTCGTCGGCATCGCCATGGACCTGTGGCGCGACGTGGCCCGGGATATGGGCCTGGAATGGAAGGAGCGCGAGTACGATCTGGTCGGGCTGCTGGCGGCCCTGGAAAATGGCTCGGTGGATGTCGGGGTTTCGGCGCTGTCCATAACGCCTGACCGCGAAGCGGCCATGGATTTCTCCCAGCCGTTTTACTACACCGGCCTTGGCATCGCCGTGCCGGCCAAGGAGCATATCGGGATCGTCCGCCTTGCGCTACGCTCCCTGTTTTCGTCGCGTGTGCTTTTCTATATTGGCTCACTGCTGGCCTTGCTGTTGGCCGTGGGCACCCTTGTCTGGGCCATTGAGCGCAGGCGCAATCCCGGGCATTTCCGGCCGGGCAAGTGCGGCATAGGCGACGGGTTGTGGTGGTCGGCCGTCACCATGACCTCGGTGGGCTATGGCGACACCACCCCGAAAACGCTGTTCGGCCGCGCCGTGGCCCTGGTCTGGATGTTCGCCTCGGTCGCGCTGCTGGCCTCGTTTACCGCCGGCATCACCACCTCGCTGACCATGGCCTCCCTGGACACCGGCCAGGTGCATGGCGAGGACGACCTGCACAAGGTCCGCACCGGCGTCAAGCGCGACTCCTCGGGCCAGGCGGAACTTGTCGCCTCCCACATCGGCGTGGTGCCCTACGATACGGCCATGCAGGGGCTTCAGGCGCTCGCGGCCGGCTCCCTCGACGCCTTTGTTTTCGACCAGCCCATGCTCCATTATTACGTACACAAGGATTTCCCCGGCCAGATCAAAATATTGCCGGGCTTTTTCGATCCCCAGCTCTACGGTTTCGCTTTTCCCCGGGATTTCCCTTTGCGCAAGGCCGTCAATGTGGCCTTGCTGCGACGGATGGAAGATCACGAATACCGGCTGAAGCTTTTCGGTCCCTACCTGGGCAAGGGCGCTGTGCATTAGGTTTCCCCTGGTGATGCCGCATAAGGGAAAGATGGGGGAAAGGGAGCGCGCGAAAGGGGCTACGGTCCTTTTTAAAGGGTTTCCCCTCTCGTATATTCCTTATCAAAGTAACGTGCCGGCCAAATGCTCCTTTCAATGCGGCAATATAGCGACATCATCCGTTAATGCCTTGACTTTACCTCTTGAATGTTGGAAACAATCACTATTTCCAAGCCAAGGATTTTTTCCAGCGCCTAGCCGTTTTTGCAGGCACGGTGCGTTTTAAAGAGAGGAGACCGCATTCATGCCTGTCGCACCCCCGCGCATCGCTTCCCGGCGGAGAACCGCTTCCTGTCTGCTTATCGTGCTGGCGCTGACCGTCGCCGCCCTCCTGGCGGGATGTGACCGGAAAAAGCCCCAGGCCGAAGCACCGACCCCGGTCGAGGTTACGGTGGTGGAAGCCAAGGCCACCACCGCGCCGCTTGCCGTGGACGGCATCGGGCATGTGTATGCCCTGCGCACCGTCAATGTCCGCAGCCAGGTTTCGGGCGTGCTCAAGGAAACCTATTTTGCCGAAGGCGACCTGGTCAAGGAAGGGCAGCCCCTGCTCCTGATCGACCCGGCCCCCTATAAGGCCCAGCTCGACGAGGCCACAAGCACGCTCGCCCGCGACCGGGCCACCGCCGCCCAGGCCCAGCGGGACTGGCTGCGCTACAAGGACCTCGTGGCCCAGGCCGTCATCAGCCAGGACGACTACGAACAGAAACGTACCGCCTACAGGCAGGATCTGGAACAGGTCCGCGTGGACGAGGCGTCCGTGCAAAACGCCAAAGTCAACCTCGGCTACTGCTCCATCAACGCCCCGTGCACGGGCGTGGTCGGCCTCCAGCAGTACAAGACCGGCAACCTGATCAAGTCCGAGGACTATATCATCGTCACCCTCAACCAGATCGAGCCCATAAACGTCCAGTTCGCCGTGGCCGAGAAATACCTGCCCGACATCCGCAAGTATGCGGCCAAGGGCAAGCTGGCTGTGGAGGCAAGTCCTCCCACCCATCCGGAGCTGGTGGCCAAGGGCACGCTCACGGTCATCAACAACACCGTGGACGTGAATTCCGGCACCATCACCTTGCAGGGAGAATTCCAAAATAAGGACAAGGTGTTGTGGCCGGGACAATTCGTCAACGCCTCGGTCGTCCTGGCCGACACGGCCGACACCATCCTGCTGCCCTCGAGCGCCCTGGTCGAAACCCAGGACGGCTCGTCGGTGTTCATCGCCAAGCCCGACAACACGGTGGAGATGCGCGCCATCACCGTCGGCCGCAAGATCGGCCCGGACACGGTGATCGAAAAGGGCGTGTCCCCGGGCGACAAAGTCATCACTTCCGGCCAGATCAAGCTCTTCCCCGGCGTTCCCGTCAAGATCGTCAGCGCGCAGAACTACAAGGAAGGTCCGGTTTCCCCCGCCGCCGTGGCGGGCAGGGATAAGGCGACCGGCGCGTCCAAGGAAGGCCAGGGGAACTAGACATGACCGACCTGTTTATCAAGCGGCCGGTCGCCACCACGCTGCTCATGGCGGCGCTGATCTTTTTCGGCGTGGTGTCCTACTTCTCGCTGCCCATAAGCGAGATGCCGAGCATCGACTTCCCCACCATCCAGGTGACGGCGAGCCTTCCCGGAGCGGACCCCCAGACCATGGCCTCGGCCGTGGCCACTCCCCTGGAGCGGCAGTTCACCTCCATCTCGGGTCTGCAGTCGATGAGCTCAAGCAACTCGCTCGGCACCACCACCATCACCCTGCAGTTCGATCTGTCGCGCAACATCGACGGGGCCGGCACCGATGTTTTGACCTACATCAATGCCGCCCAGGGCAGCCTGCCCAACAACATGCCGAGCCCCCCGACCTTCCAGAAGGTCAACCCGGCCGACATGCCCATCATCTACATCCGCGTCTCCAGCCAGACCATGCCGCTGTACCGCGTGACCAACTACGCCAAGGTCTACATCGCCCAGCGCATTTCCATGATCAACGGCGTGGCCCAGGTGGCCGTGTACGGCGACCAGACCTATTCCCCGCGCGTGCAGGTCAATCCGGACAAGCTGGCGGCGCTCGGCATCGGCGTGGACGAGGTGGCCACCGCCTTCAACAATGAGACCGTGCTCCAGCCGACAGGCTCCCTCTATGGCCTCGACAAGCTGTACACCATCAAGGCCCAGGGCCAGCTGACCAGCGCCACGGCCTACAACCGCCAGATCATCGCCTACAGGAACGGCAATCCCGTGCGCCTCCAGGACGTGGGCCGGGCCATCAATTCCACGATAAACGACAAGAATGCGGCTTTTTTCGACCAGCAGCAGGGTATCGTCATCGCGGTCAAGCGCGCGGCCGGCACCAACACCATCCAGCTCGTGGACGCCATCCGGGCCATGATGCCGGGCATCGAGGCCACACTGCCGCCCTCGGTCAAACTGGAATTCCTCTACGACCGCTCGACCTCCATCAAGGCGGCCATCGACGACGTCGAGTTCACCCTGCTCATTTCCATCACCCTGGTGGTCATCGTCGTCTATCTCTTCCTCAACAACCTCCCCGCCACCATCATCGCCGGCCTGGCCCTGCCCACGGCCCTTATCGGCACGCTCTCGCTCATGGTGGCTTTCAACTTTTCCATCGATAACCTCTCAGCCATGGCCATCATACTCGCCGTCGGCTTCGTGGTGGACGACGCCATCGTCATGATCGAAAACGTGGTGCGCCACACCGAGATGGGCAAAAAGATCATGCAGGCGTCCCTGGATGGGGCGCGCCAGATCGGCTTCACCATCGTGTCCATGACGCTGTCGCTGGTGGCGGTCTTTATCCCCATCATGTTCATGGCCGGCATTCTCGGCCGGGTGCTCAACGAGATGGCCGTGACCATCACCCTGTGCATCCTCGTCTCCGGCTTCGTCACCTTGTCGCTGACCCCCATGCTGTGCAGCCGGTTTCTTTCGGGCAAGATTTCCGACTCGGGCCGGCTCTTCAAATGGGTCGAGCGGGGCTATGAGAAGTCCCTGCATTTCGCCCTGCGCTGGCGCTTTTTCGTCATGATCCTGTCCGTGGGCCTGCTCGGCCTCACGCTGTGGCTTTTTACCGTCATCCCCACGGGATTTATTCCGGCCACGGACTCGGGCATCTTCTACGCCTTCGGCATGGCCGAGCAGAGCGCCTCCTTCGAGACCATGAAGGAACGGGTGCTCAAGGTCGGTCGCGTGTTCATGTCCGATCCGGACGTGTTCAAGTTCATCGGCGTTGTCGGCGTGGGCGGCCCCAACACCTCCATGAACAACGCGGCCATGTTTCCGCTCTTGGCGCCCATGGACAAGCGCAAGCATAGTGCCCAGGAGATCATCGACTCCCTGCGGCCCAAGGTGGCCCAGATCCCGGACCTCTTCGTCTTCATGTACAATCCGCCCTCCATCCAGATCGGCGGCAAGCAGACCAAGGCCCTGTACCAGTTTACGCTGCTTTCCCCCGATCCGGACGAACTCTATCCCGTGGCCCGCAAGATGGCCGGGGCGATGCACAAGCTGCCCGAGATCACCGACGTCAACACGGACATGCAAAACGACGGGCCCCAGGTCTTTATCGACATCGACCGGGACAAGGCCCAGGCGCTCGGCATCAGCACCTCCTCCATCGAGACGGCGCTCATGACCGCTTATGCGGCCCGGCAGGTCACCAACCTTTACGGCGCGACAGACACCTACAAGGTCATCGTGGAGGTGCAGCCCGAATACCAGCGGCGGCCCGACCTGCTCAACAAGCTCTATGTCAAGTCCAGCAACGTCGACAGCAACGGCAATCCCATCATGGTGCCCTTAAACGGCCTGGTCAAAATGCACGAAGGCGTGGGACCGCTCGTGGTCAACCACACCGGCCAGCTCACCTCGGTGACCATCTCGTTTAACACCGCAGGCAAGTATTCCCTGGGCGAGGCCGTCACCGCTGTCCAGTCCCTGGCCAAAAAGGAACTGCCGACCAATATCAGCTATATCTTCGAAGGCCAGGCCACTGCCTTCAACGAATCCCTGGCCAGCGTCCCGTTCCTGCTGTTTCTGGCCATCGTGGTCATCTACCTCATTCTCGGGATCCTGTACGAGAGCTTCATCCACCCGATCACCATCCTGTCCGGCCTGCCCTCGGCGGCGCTTGGCGGCCTGATCACGCTCATGGTGTTCGGCCGCCAGCTCGACCTTTACGGCTTCATCGGCATCATCATGCTGATCGGCATCGTCAAGAAGAACTCGATCATGGTCATCGACTTCGCCATCGAGGCCGAGAGAGAGGGCAAAACGCCTTTTGACGCCGTGTTCGAGGGCTGCATCGTGCGTTTCCGGCCGATCATGATGACCACCGTGGCCGCCATCGCCGGCATCATGCCCATTGCGCTCGGCATCGGCGCGGGCGGCGATGCGCGCCAACCCCTGGGCCTCGTGGTGTCGGGCGGCCTCATCATCTCCCAGGTCGTCACGCTGTACCTGACCCCGGTCTTTTACACCTACATGGACCAGTTCCAGACCTGGCTGTCCGGCGGCAAGCACGGGAAAGAGGATATCGTGTAAGGCAGCGGAGAGAAGCGGGGGAGGGA
>NZ_JBLODY010000108.1:0-9821 GCF_047785625.1 Solidesulfovibrio sp. C21 | reverse complement strand
GGGGAGGGAACCCCTTTTTGCAAAAAGGGGTTCCCTCCCCCGCACTCTCCCCATCCTCTCCTCCTCCCAGCAAAGGAGTCCACATGCAGCGCAGAGCCAGTGGCGTGTTGATGCACATCACGTCGTTGCCGTCGCGGTTCGGCATTGGCGATTTCGGCCCCGGGGCCAGGCGTTTCGCCCGGTTTCTGGCCAAGGCGGCCCAGTCCTATTGGCAGATCCTGCCGCTCAATCCCACGTCGACCTTTATCGGCAATTCCCCGTACAGCAGCGATTCCGCCTTTGCCATGAATCCGTTGCTGATCAGTCCCGAGCAGATGGCGGCGGACGGCTGGCTGGAGACGGCCGACATCGAGGCCGGCTATGTGCAGCACAAGCCGTCCGTGGCCGATTACGAGGGCGCGGAGATCTACAAGGACGGGCTGTTGCGCCGGGCTTTCGCCGCGAACCGGGAACGGCTGGCGGCGAATGCGGAGTTTGCCGTCTTTTGCCATGACGCGGCCCATTGGCTCGACGATTACGCGCTTTTCCGGGCCATCAAGCGCGAACGCGGCGGCCAGGGCTGGGCCGACTGGCCGCCGGCCTTGCGCGACCGCCGGGCCGAAGCGCTGGCGGCGGTGCGGGAGGGGCAGGCCGAGGAGATCGAGTACCTGCGCTTCGTGCAGTACCTGGCCTTTTCCCAGTGGCGGGCCTTGCGCCGGCATCTTCTGGAGAACGACATCCAGGTCATCGGCGACATGCCCATCTACGTGACCCAGGACAGCGCCGACGTCTGGGCCAATCCGGAGCTTTTCAAGCTCGGGGACGACAAACGGCCGGTCTTCGTGGCCGGGGTGCCGCCGGATTATTTCAGCGAGACGGGCCAGCGCTGGGGCAATCCGGTCTACGACTGGCCGGCCCACGAGCGCACGGGCTTTAACTGGTGGATGCACCGCATCCGCCACAATCTCGACGTCTACGACATCATCCGGCTGGATCATTTCCGGGGTTTCGAGGCCTACTGGGAGATTCCGGCCGCCGAGGCGACGGCCGTGCGTGGCACCTGGGTCAAGGCGCCGGGCATGGAACTTTTCAAGGCCATGCTGCGCCGGTTCCCGTCGCTGCCGCTTATCGCCGAGGACCTCGGGGTCATCACGGCCGAGGTGCGCGAACTGATGGCCGCCTTCGGCTTTCCCGGCATGAAGATCCTGCAATTCGCCTTCGGACCGGGCATCGCCGCCAACCGGGACGCGCCCCACAACTACGGGCGCAACTGCGTGGCCTACACCGGCACCCACGACAACAACACCACGCTTGGCTGGGCCCGGAGCGGCGAGGCCGGTCCCGAGGGGCTCTCCGCCCTTTACGCCTATCTTGGCCGGGAAATTGCGCCGGAACAGACGTCCTGGGAGCTTATCCGGCTGGTCATGGGCAGCGCGGCGGCAACGGCCGTGATTCCCATGCAGGACCTGCTCAACCTCGGCGAGGGGGCGCGCATGAACATGCCGTCCGTGGCCAAGGGCAACTGGGGCTGGCGGGCGGAAGAGGACCAGTTCGAGGAAGGACTGGCGGCCCGGCTTCGGGCCATGACCGAGATATTCGGCCGCAACCATTGAGCGTCGACGACTCCTACCGCCTCGTGGCCCTGGGCTACGACCCGGCCACGGCGCTTTTTCTCGATCCCATCCGCCGGCTGGTGCGCGACACGGCCACCCGTCTCGGGGCGCGCCGTGTCCTGGACGCCTGTTGCGGCACGGGCCGGCAAACGCTGGCGCTGCGCCGGGCGGGACTGCGCGCCCTTGGCGTCGACGCCTCGCCGGCCATGCTGGCCGTGGCCCGAAAGGCGGCCGGAAAGAATGCCCCCTTCGCCCGCATGGACGCCCGGCGGCTGGCCTTTGCCGACGCGACCTTCGACGCGGCCTGCATCATCCTGGCCCTGCACGAAAATGCCGAGCCCGACCGGCTGGCCATGGTCCGCGAGATGGCGCGGGTCACGCGCCCAGGCGGAAGCCTGCTCCTGGTCGACTACACGGCCGCGACGACCGGCGGAATGGCCGGCTTGCTCGTGCCCCTGGCCGAACGGCTGGCCGGGGCGGAACATTACCGCAACTACCGGGATTTCATGCTCAGAAAAGGGGTTGCGGGCCTTTGTCGACGTCTGGGGCTGGCGCCGGCGGGGCCTCTTGTTCCGTGCCTTCTGGGGCGGGCGGCGCTTTTGACGGCGCGGGTTTGACCACCTTTTCCGGCTCGCCCTTGATGATGATCGGCTTGGTCCTGGGCCGGCCCGGCTTGGGCTCGCGGGGGGGCAGCGGCTTTTTTTGCAGCGGCAGGGCGAAGTCCTGCCTGACCGGTTCGCCGTGGGCCTCCTTGATGCGCCAGATGTAGTGCTCGTCCTGCACGAGCCCGAAAAAGCAGTTCAGCTTCGCCTTGTGCTCCTTGCCCTTGTCCTTCCAGGCAAGCGACGCCACCAGCCGCACCGACGCCCGCTCCCCCTTGACCTCGATGTGCATGGGTTCGTGGAAGACGACGCGCAGCCCCACCCGCCGTTCCTCGGCCACCACCCCGGGCAGGCGTTTTTTCATTTCCCCGGCCCGGATCGGGCGGATCACCCCGCCCAAAAGCGGCACGACCTTGGCGTCATCGGTGTACAGGCGCATCAGCTCCCTGACGTCCCCCCGCATGAGGGCCGCCGGATACTTCTCCATGAACTCGTGGACGCTTTTCTCGTCGGCCGAGGAAAAACCCGTGGGCCTGGGCGCGGGCTTCTTCTTCGCCGTGCCGGCGCATCCGGCCAGGACGGCAAGCGCCATAAGCGCCACCACGAGCAACAGACGGCCCATGGCCGCTATCCCGGAGCGCTTCGCGCCCGTCACCGCCCGGCGCATCCGGACTCCTGCGGGCCTTTGGCCCGACGCAACAGGAAGCGGTAGGAACGCACGCCGTGCACCATCTCGCCAAGCAGCCGCCCACCGCCCCGGACAAAGCAGAAGAGCGGCAGGAACCCCCAGGACTGGCTGGCGTAGAGCACCCGGCGCAGTTTGCGCGACCAGACGAGCTCGGGCAAAATATCGCGCCTTAGCCCCTTGCCATAAGGGACAGCCGGGGCCACGCCCCGGGTCAGGGCGTCGGCCACGGCCTCGCCGGCCAGTTCGCCGCTTCGCAGCGCATAATAGATCCCTTCGCCGAAAAGCGTCTCCACCAGCCCGGCCGCGTCGCCGGCCAAAAGCACCCGGCCGTACCAGGGCTTGGCCAGATAATTGCCGTACGGGAGCCCATGCCCCCTGGAGGCGTCGGCAAGCTCCCGGGGCAGGCCCAGGAAGTCCAGAAAGTCGCGGAACTTGCTGCGGAATTCCTTGCCATGGAGCAGGCTGTGGCCGCCGATGCCGATGGCGAGCTTCTCCTTGTGCGGAAATACCCAGCCATACCCGGCCCGCAAAAAGCCGGCATAGACCGTGGGATACGGCGCGCGCAGGTCCTCGTGCACCGCGCCGGCCAGACGCGGGTCGTCATACGGCAGGTAGAACTCCATGGCCCCGCCCATGCCGTGCTTCCAGGCCGCCGCGTCGAACGGACAGGCCCGGCGCGCCACACTGGCCACGCCGTCCGCGCCGATGATGTGCCTGGCGCGAAACGCCTCGCCCCCGGCCAGCCGGACCACGCCCGTCGCCGGATCGACGAAGGTCACCGCCTCGCCGAGGCGCGCCTGCGCCCCCGCCCGCACGGCCCGGTCGAGCAGGTGCTTGTCGAAAACCCGACGCATGGTGAAATGGAACGGATAAAACATCTCCCCGGAAGCGATGGTGCGCTCCCGGAAACGGATGCGATAGCCGGGCGAGGCGGAATCGAACACGCCCGAGGCCAAAAGCCCCTCGGCCGTATCGCCATAGACGCGCTCCAGCACGTCCACCGCCTTCCAGGTCAAAAGCCCGGCGCACAGTTTGTCCCGGGGAAATTCCGCCTTATCCAGCAAAAGGACCGTCACGCCCTTTTGCGCCAGGACCTGGGCGGCCGTGGCTCCGGCCGGTCCAGCGCCGACAATGATGACGTCGTGGGTTACACTCATGGCAAAAAAACGGGCAAAAGGGTTCGGCGGCTTGCCAGACCGGCCCGCCGCATCTAAAAATTGCTTCACCATAACCACAGCAGCCCCGCACGGCAATGCGGGGCGAGGCCCCATCCGCCATGCCGCCCATCCAAAATGCCTTTCCCGATGCCGTTATCTTCGATTTCGACGGGACCCTCGCCGAGCTGGTCCTCGACTTTGCCGCCATGAAGGCCCGCGTCGCCGCCGCCGCCCGTCCCTACCTGGCCGACGTGCCGCCGCCAAACGGCCTGCCGGCCCTGGAATACGCCGCCAAGCTCGCCGCGCGCATCCGCCCCGAGGCCCCGGAAGCCTCCGACCGCTTCCTGGCCCAGGTCGCCCAAGCCATCATGGCCCAGGAAATCGAAGCCGCCGCTCGGGCCGCCCTCTTCCCCCACACCCGCCACGCTCTCGCCCGCCTCGCCGGCAAGGGCGTCAAAATCGGCATCATCACCCGCAACTGCCGCGCCGCCGTCAGCCGCATCTTCCCCGACGCCCAAAACTACGTCGGCGTCATCCTGGCCCGCGACGACGCCCGGCACGTCAAACCCGACCCCCGACACCTGCTCGACGCGCTTGCCATCCTCGACGCATCGCCGGACCGGTCGATCATGGTCGGCGACCACCCCATGGATCTGGATACCGGCAAGGCCGCCGGCACCCTGACAGCAGGCGTGGCCAGCGGTCGCGTGCCCCGCGCGGAGCTGGCGGCGCATAAGCCGGATTACCTGGCGGATAACGTCGGGGAACTGGTGGGGATGTTGGAGTCGTAGAAGCCGGGGCAGAGCCCCGCTCGCTACCAGTCCCGGGCCGCAAGCCCCATGAGCATGCGAAAGCGGTCTTCGGTGGCCTGGAAATACGCCAGGGCGTCGGGATCGGTGTCGGCCGGCGCAAAGGGGGCGAAATCCTTGTCCGAGACGGGGCTGTAGGGGCCGGGTTTGACTTCGAAGAGGGTGGTGTCCGGGACCAGGGCCAGGATGGCGTGCCAGCCGCCGGCGGGCGCGTCCAGGGCGTAGGTTCCCTGGTCGCGGTCGAGGATGGCGCAGTCTTCGCGGTCGAAGCTGCCGTCGTCCTTGAAGCAGATAAAGCCCATCTTGCCGGTGAGCAGCACGAAGGCCTCGTCTTTCGGCGGATCGAGGTGCCGGTGCGGCCGCACGTAGGTGCCGGGCTGGAGGGCGTTTATCATGCGGTGCAGTTTGGCCGCATTATTGGCGTGAAAGCAGTGAATCTCGCGTTTGCGGGGATTGGCGGCGGCGTCGCGGGCTTTTTGGGCCAGAAGCGCCGCATCCGCCACGACGAACCGGTCGTGTTCGGACTGGGTGGCCAGGGACGAGATGCGGCGCAAGGTCAGGGCGAGGGGCTTAGCCATGCAGCGGAATGCCGGCGGCGGTCAGGCGCTGGTAGGCGGCCACGAGTTGGCCGGAGAGGCACATGTCGTGGATGATGAAGGCAATGAGGACGATCCAGTAGCCCCAGGCGCACAGGGTTTTCTCCGTACCGGAGGTCTGGCCGCGCTGGATGTTGAAGAGGATGAAGCTGATAAGGGCCAGCGGCAGCATGATCCACCAGCGGATGGTGGTGGCCTCGAAGAACATGAAGATCACGTAGAGCAACCCGAGGGCCGAAGCGGCCCAGGTCATGGAGGAAAACGCGCTGCACGGGCAGCCGCACTTCTGATCGGACATGGCGCACTCCTTTACGGTTTTTTTGGGTATAGCCGGGGTTATGGGCGGCTGTAAAGGAAGACCGGTTCTTTCTACAACCGGGCGTAGGCCTCGGCCAGGGCGCGGCGCACCGCCTTTGGCGAGAAGCGGCCGGCCACGGCGTCGCGTCCGCCCCGCCCCAGGCGCTCGGCCAGGGCGGCGTCGGCAAGGACCGCGGACAGGGCTTCGGCCAGTTTGACGGCGTCGCCCGGCGGCACGACAAGGCCGGTTTCGCCCTGGCGGTTGACCCAGGGCACGCCGGAACCGGGGATGTCCGTGGAGACGACCGGCTTGCCGAAGGCCATGGCCTCCAGCTGGACGATGCCGAACATTTCGGCCCGGGTCACGGACGGCAGGCAGAAGACGTCGCAGGCGGCCAGCCAGTCGGACATGGCGGCGTCGGGGATGCGACCGGCCAGAAAGACCTTGGCGCCAAGGTTTTCCCGCTCGATCTGCGCGGCCAGGCTTTCGGCCTGCGGCCCGCCGCCGCCGATGACGACCCGGACGTCGCCGGGAAGCGCCTTGGCCGCCTCGATGAGCACGTCGAAGCCTTTGTAGGGCACGAGCCGGCCCAGGGAAAAAACGATCCTGCGCCCGCCGAAACGTTGCCGCAGGGCCGCGACCCGGCCGGCATCGGCGGCGGCGGGCGACGGCATGGACGGGTCCACGCAAAAAGGGACCACCGCGCCCTTGGGGGCGATAACCGCCGCCCGGTTGGAGGCGGCAAGGTGCACCGGGGTCGGGCCGATGACCAGATCGGCCCAGCGGCACAGCCAGCCTTCGAGCGGCGCGACCAGGCGGGTGAGCGTTCCCTTGCCGATGACGTCGCTGTGCCAGTGCAGGACGACCTTCGCCTTGGGCCGGGCCAGGAACACGGCCAGGGCGGCCAGGGGATTGGGCAGGTGGACCTGGAGCGCGTCGAAATGCGGGGCCAGGGCGGCAAGCCGGCGCACGTAGGCGATGGACAGGGGCTGGCTGGCGATGGAGCCGATCGCGGGCGCGCGCCAGACCGGCCAGGGCAGCCCGAGATCGTCGTAAGGACCCTCGCCGGCGAAACACAGCACACCCGGTTCCATGCCCAGGGCCGCGAGCTGTTCCACGACCTGCCGCGTGGCCGTTTCCACGCCGCCGGGATCGGGCGGGTAGAACTTCCCGACCTGCAGCACCCTCATGACGCGGCCAGCGTTTCCAGGGTGGCGGTCACCGTGCGGCGCAGGTTCTCCACCCGGCGCAGCGTGAATTCGTTTATCGGGTCCTGGCCCAGGTCCTTGACCAGCCACAAGGCCCCAAGGGTATGCCCGTCCTTGCCCAGAAGCGGCAGCTCGAGCTTCATGACCGCCGGCGAACAGAGCAGCTCCCGGTCCGACTTTTCACTCCCCTCGCGACGCCAGCGAAAGGCCGCATCCGGGCCGGCATCGGCGGCGGGGGAACTCCCCGGCGGCGTGGGCAGCAGGCGGCAGGTGCCGGTTCCGTGCTCGGAAAGGACCATCTCGGCCATGTCGAAGCGCAAGAGTTCCAGGGCGGCGGTTATGCGCGCCCAAAGAGACGGGATATCGGGGGCCTGGGAAATCTCGATCTGGTGGTTGAGAAACGTGCGCCGCTCCCGGGCGATGCCCGTGTCGTCGGAGACATCGCGCAGCCAGCCGAGGATCTTGTCCACGGCGAAGTAGCTGAAAAACCCGGCCTTGCGCACCAGAAGCACCAGCGCCGCGCCGACGACCAGCAGGAAAAGCCCGGCCGGGGCGTTGCGCAAATTGACCAGCACCAGGGCTGTCAAGGCCAGAAAGATGGTGATGGCGTAGATAAAAAGCACCACCTTCCGCTGGGACCAGCCGCGGCTGAGAAGCTTGTGGTGCACATGGCGCTTGTCCGGCTCGAACATGTCGCGGCCGCGCAGAAAACGCCGCAGCGGCGCGGTGATGGTGTCGAGCAGCGGCACGCCCAGGGCAATAAGCGGCATGAGCAGCGTCGCGCCGACCTGGCTCTTGACCGAGCCCGAAACCGAAAGCGCCGCCAGCATGTAGCCCAGGAAATAGCTGCCCCCGTCGCCGAGAAAAAGGCTCGCCGGATTGAAGTTGTAGCGCAAAAACCCGAGCGTCGCCCCGGCCATGACCGCGAACATCGCGGCCGTGTGCGCCTCGCCCCGCATGATCGCCAGCACCGCCTGCACGGAGCTTGCGAAAAAGACCACCCCGGCCGCCAGTCCGTCCAGTCCGTCAATGAGATTGATGGCGTTTATAAGCAGCACGAACCAGAACACCGTGACGGCGTAGGAAAGCAACTCGAAATGGATGATGAAATGCCCGGGGATGGCGAAGCTGGCGATGCGCGCCCCGCCGAAGCAGGCCACGCAGGCGGCCACGATCTGGGCCACCAGCTTGAGCCTGGACGGCAACGTCCACTTGTCGTCGGCGAACCCCACCGCGAAAATCAACACCGCCCCGGCATAGACGAAGAGCATGGGACGATCGAACAGGATGCCGGTCACGGAAGGCGGCAGCAGCGTCCCGGCCAGGGCCAGACAGCCGAAAAAGGTAAGAAACAGGGCCAGCCCGCCGCTTCGGGGCATGGGCGTGGTGTGCACGGTGCGGGCCTGGGGCATGGCCAGGATGCGGAAGCGCCGCCCCAGCCACCGGGCCAGGGGAGTCAACGCCAGCGAAAGGCCAAGCGCGGCCAGGAAAAGGTAGAGGATGGGGGCCATGAGTGTGGTGAGGGTCCTACCGCGTGCCGCCGGAAACGGATTTGCCGCCGGCGAGTTTCCAGCCGAGCATGCCCCAGGTAAGGTTGGTGGCGTCATAGCCCCGGGCGGCCAGCTTCTTGGTCACAAAAGGCGAACGATGGCCGGTCATGCAGGCGACCACCACCGGACGTTTCGGGTCGAGGCCGAGGGCGGCCGGATCGGCGATCAGGGCATCGGGCCTGTTCACCGCGCCGGGAATATGAAAAAGCGCGAATTCGGCCGGGGTGCGCACGTCGAGCACCTGCGGCCCGGGAGGGGCTTCTTCGCGCAGCCGGCGCAACCGCCACGGCAACATCTGATGCACGCCCGCCGCCATCCAGCCCAGATCCCAGAGCAGGAAAAAAATGACCAGGAACAGCACCAGCGCTTTCATGGATACCCCCGCTACCGGGCCAGAAACACCGCCAACAGCGTCCCTGCCCCGAGCAGTACGGCGATAATGCCGTTGAGCGTGAAAAAGGCCACGTTGATCCGCGACAGGTCGTTCTCGGACAACAGCCGATGCTCGATCAAAAGCACCAGCGAACACACGGCCCAGGACGCATAATAGATCCAGGACAGCCCGGCCGCATACCCGGCCAGGAGGAAGAAAAGCGCCGCGTCGACATGGGAAAAAGCCGCGAGCCTAAGCGACGTGCCCACGCCAAACCTGGCCGGCATGGCCCACAAGCCCTGCTCCCGGTCGAAATCCACGTCCTGGCAGGCGTAAAGCACGTCGAATCCGGCCGTCCAGCAGGTCACGCCCAGGCCGAAAAGAATCGGCGCCAGGGAAAACTCCGGCTTCACCGCCAGCCACCCGGCCATCGGGGCCAGCCCCAGCACCGAACCCAACACGAAATGACACAGCCAGGTGAACCGCTTGGTCACGCTGTAAAACGCGCCCCAGACCAGCGCCACCGGAGCCAGGGCCAAACACAACGCATTGAGCCCCGCACAAGCCCCGACAAAGACGACCGCGCAACCGGCCGTGAAAATCCAGGCCTGGCGCAGCGTCACTTCGCCCGTCACCAGCTCCCGACGGCTCGTGCGCGGATTGACCCGGTCATAACGCACGTCGGCCAGCCGGTTCACCGCCATGGCAAAGGACCGCATCGCCACCATGGCCACCGTCAACAACACGAACGCCCGCCAGCCCGGCCAGCCGCCCGCCGCCACAAAAAGCCCGATATACGCAAACGGCAGGGCGAAGACCGAATGCTCCACCTTCACCAACCGCGCCAGCGCACCCAGCATAGTGCCTCCAAGGGAGGGGAAGAGCGGGAGGATGAACCGGGGGAGAGGGAACCCCTTTTTGAAAAAGGGGTTCCCTCTCCCCCGGGCC
>NZ_JBLODY010000107.1:0-9838 GCF_047785625.1 Solidesulfovibrio sp. C21 | reverse complement strand
GGCTGCAAGCAGCCCTCGCTTTTTCATGGCGAAGAGCGGCCGAAAGTTTCGCCGCCCCGCTTACCCCTTGAAAAGTTTTGGGGAGGGGAGAGCGCGAGAGGGGGACCCTTTTTTCAAAAAGGGTCCCCCTCTCGCATTTCTTTATCCGACCTTTCTTCCCCGCGTTGCCGGTCCAGCTCGGCCAGCTTCTGGCAGCGCAGTTTGCGCAGCTTCTCGCCGGACACCGGGCCGCGCATGCGCTGTTTGCCGGGCAGGTGCACGGAGAGCATGAGGCGCAGGTCCCGCTGGGCCAGCGGCCAGACGTCCGTGCCGCAATCGGCGGCCACGACCTCGAAGAGCGGCTCGACCAGTTCGTGCTTGTGCAGCCAGGTCAGCATGTCCACCCGGGTGCCGGCCCGCAACTCCCCGTAGTGCGCCGCCTTCATGTGAAGTCTTGCCGCCGCCACGCCGGCCTCGCGCACCCGGTTGGGAAGCTTGAGCCGTTTGCCGAGTTCCTCGGCCACGTCGGCCCCGGCGTCGTCATGGCCATGGTGGCGCGGCCACTGGCTTTCCGGCGTCAGCGTCTTGCCCAGGTCGTGGCATACGGCCATCCAGCCGGCGATGGGCTTGCCGGCGAGAGTGTCGACCAGATCGCACAGGTGGGCGAACACGCTGCCGTCATGATGCTCGGGTGGTCCGGCCGGCACGTTTCGCGCGGCTTCGAGCTCGGGCATCCAGGGCAGCAGACAGCCGGTTTCGGCCAGCAGGTTGAAAAAGCGCGAGGGCTTGGCCGCGTCCAGGGCCTTGCGTACTTCCTGGGCCACGCGTTCGGCGAAAACGTCGTCAAGCGCCCCGCAGGCGGCCACGGCCCGCATCTGGGCGATCAGTTCCGGGTGGGGCGAAAAATCGGGCAACGAGGCCGCGAACCGGGCAGCCCGGAAGACGCGGAGCGGATCGTCGAACATGGACATCTCGCCGCACGGGCGCAGGATCCGGTCGCGCAGATCGGGCAGGGCCAGGGGATGGAAGTGCAGCCGGCCGGCGATATGGCTCGAATCGCCCATGGCGATGGCGTTTATGGTGAGGTCCCGGGCCAGCAGATCCTCATGGATATCCCCGCCGCGCGGCCAGGCGTACTGGGCGCTGCCGAGCATGAAAACCGGAAAGGTCTTGCCGACTTGCCGGGCTCTCCGATACCTTCGCATAAACGCCTCGGGCGTTGCGTCGACAATAAGGTAATCCTGATCCATCACAGGGCGGCCCAGCAGAATGTCGCGGACCGCGCCGCCTACGAGATACCGTTTCATGCATGACTCCGGTGCGGACATTGGCCCAAAAAGCCTGAAAAATCCAGGGGGCGAAGGCTCCATGCCGCAAAACCCCTTCTCGGGCGGGGGCATCTGGCTTTGGCGCGACGGCGCGCCGGAGCTGGCCGGAAAACTTTCTCCTGAAATTCTGGCAGGTTCCCATCCGCTGTGGGCCGCCGACATGGCGCGGCTGGCCCCGTGGCGCGAGGTTGCCCTCGGCCCGGAGTATGGCCCCGCCGCCGGCATGTGGCTCGTGGCCGAAGGGGACGCCGGCCAGGTGGCCGATGCCGTTTTGTGCGTGGGACGCTGCGACTCGAGCCTGGATGTGGCCCGCGTATTCGTCGCGGCCGGATTTTTACCGCCCTTTTCCTCGGTGCTGGCCCTCACCCAGACCAGCGGCCGGGGCCAGATGCGTCGGGGCTGGGTTTCCCCGCCGGGAAACCTCTATGCCGCGCTTTCCTGGCCTGCCGATACCGGCCCGCTCGGGAGCGCCGCGCCGGTGGTTGTCGGGGCCTGTCTGGCCGATGCGCTCTATGACAAGGGGCTCGCGGCCCGGGTCAAGTGGCCCAATGACCTGCTGGTGGGCGGTTGCAAGGTGGGCGGCATATTGCTCGAAGAGCAGGGCGGGGCGGTTGTGGCCGGCATCGGGATCAATCTGTCAAGTGCCCCGGAAGCGGCCTTTTTACGCCGGGAACATGCCGCCCCGGCGGCGGCGCTTGGCGCTTTTGGCGAGGTCCCCGGCGCTGTTACGCTGTGGGCCGAACTTGTGAAGTCCGGGCAAACCTGCTATCGGCAGTGCGTTGCGGTATCGGGCGCGCGGGAGTTGTCCCGCTTCCTGGAGGGCCGGCTGGCCTGGATGGGGCGGGAAGTACTCGTGCGTGAGAGCGATGCGGACGGTTTTCGGGCGCGGATCGTTGGTTTGACCGAGGACGGGGGGCTTCGGTTGCGGCGTGACGATCAGGGCCCCGGGCAGGATATGACGCTTCTAAGCGGGAGCATCTCCCTCCTTTGATAGCCGGCCCCCGCCGGAAAGTCACACGTGACAATAGGATTGGTCGCCCCCTGGGGTGAGAGGACAGCATGATCGCCAAGACGTTCCTTGAAGTCCTTTCCGAAGTGGAAGGGAAAAAGATTCTCGTCGCCAACCGGGGGATCTCCGCCCGGCGGGTGTTGCGTTCCATTCGCGAACGGCTCCACGCCATTCCGGTTTTGACCGTCACCGATGTGGACATGACGTCTCCGGCCACTGCCGGCGCTCACGAGCTCATCACGTTGGGGGCCGACCCACGGGCCTACCTCGATATCGACGGTGTCATCAAAAAAGCCAAGGCCCACGGCGTGGTAGCTATCCACCCCGGCTGGGGCTTCGCTTCGGAAGACGAGGAATTCCCGCGCAAATGCGCCGAGGCCGGCATCATTTTCATCGGCTCCTCGGCCGAGGCCATGAAAAAGCTCGGCAACAAGGTCGAGGTGCGCAAGATCGCCATGGATCTCGGCGTCCCGGTCGTGCCCGGCTCCGAGGGGTCGGTCTCCATCCCCCAGGCCCGCGAGATCGCGGCCAAGATCGGCTTTCCCATCATGCTCAAGGCCGAGGGCGGCGGCGGCGGCCGGGGCATCTACGAAATTTATTCCGAAGCCCAGCTCGAATCCGCTTTTTCCAAGGCCTCGGCCATGGCCCAGGCCTCGTTCGGCAATCCGCGCCTGTTCGTGGAAAAGCTGCTTACGTCCGTACGCCATATCGAAATCCAGGTGGCGGCCGACAAGCACGGCAATATCTTCGCCTTTGACGAGCGCGATTGCTCCGTGCAGCGCAACCACCAGAAACTCGTCGAGATCACGCCCTCGCCCTGGCGCGGCATGACCGACGAATTGCGCCAGCGCCTCAAGGACTACGCCGAGCGGCTGGTGCGCGAGACGGGCTATTATTCCCTGGCCACGGTGGAATTTTTGGTCGACGCCGACGGCGAACCGTATCTCATCGAGGTCAACACCCGGTTGCAGGTGGAGCATGGCATCACCGAGTGTCGCTATGGCGTCGATTTGGTGGAAGAGCAGATCAATATCGCCTTCGGCGGCAAGCTGCGCTTCAACTGCGGCGATACGCAACCGTTTCTGCACGCCATGCAGCTGCGCATCAACTGCGAGGACCCCAAGCAGAACTTCACGCCCAACGCCGGGCTCATCGCCCGCTACCTGTCCCCCGGCGGCCAGGGCATCCGCCTCGATTCCTGCCTGTCCGCCGGCTACGAGTTCCCCACCCAGTACGATTCGGCCGGGGCGCTCCTCATCGCCTATGGCCGCAATTGGCCCAAGGTGGTGGCGGTCATGGAGCGGGCGCTGCGCGAGTACATCATCGGCGGGCTCAAGACCACGATCCCGTTCCATCGCCAGATTTTGAGCAACCAGGATTTCGTCAAGGGCGACTTCGACACCAAGTTCATCGCCGCCAATCCGTACCTGCTCAATTACCGCGACGAAGAGCCCGAGGCGCTTCGCCTGTCGTGGCTGGTGGCCGACATCGCCGCCCGGGGCTACAACCCCCACGTCATGCTCGGCAAATACCGGGGACGCGAGGATTACCGCCTGGGCCGCTTCAGGCCCCACCTGCCCGAAGTCGATTTCCGCAAGCACGAAAGCCCCTATCCGCGCGGCGACCGCCAGGGCATCCTCGACTACGTGCGCGATTCCGGCAAGGTCCACTTCGTGGACACGACCACCCGCGACATCACCCAGTCCAACAGCGGCAACCGCTTCCGCCTGGCCGAGGACGAGATGGTCGGGCCCTATCTCGACAACTGTGGCTTTCTTTCCCTGGAAAACGGCGGCGGCGCGCACTTCCACGTGGCCATGATGGCCAACATGACCTACCCCTTCACCGAGGCGGCCCAGTGGAACCAGTTCGCGCCCAAGACCCTCAAGCAGCTGCTTATCCGCTCGACCAACGTGCTTGGCTACAAGCCCCAGCCGCGAAACCTCATGCGGCTGACCGGCGAGATGATCTGCGAGCACTACGACATTATCCGCTGCTTCGATTTCCTCAATCATATCGATAATATGTACCCGTTTGCCGAGGTGGCTCTGTCGCGCCCCGGCATCATCTTCGAGCCGGCCATCTCGTTCTCCTTCGCCAAGGGCTTCGACGTGCACCATTACATGGGCGTGCTCGAGGCCATCCTGGACCAGATCGCCAAGGCCGGCGGCATGACCAAGACCAAGGCGGCGAAAAGCATCATCCTGTGCCTCAAGGACATGGCCGGCATGTGCCCGCCGCGCTTCGTGCGGGAGATGGTGAAAGCCATCCGCAAGGCCTACCCGGAACTGGTGCTCGACTACCATCGCCACTACACGGACGGCCTTTTCGTGCCGGCGGTGGGGGCGGCGGCCGAGGCCGGCTGCCATATCGTGGACACGGCCATCGGCGCTTCCGTGCGCTGGTACGGCCAGGGCGAAGTCCTTTCCACCGCGGCCTACATCGAGGAAGATCTCGGCGTGCCCGTGGCCCTGAACAAGGACAACAGGGACATGATCCGGGCCGCCAACTTCGTGCTCAAGCAGATCATGCCCTACTACGACCGTTACACCGCCCCGTACTTCCAGGGCATCGACTACGACGTGGTCGAGCACGCCATGCCCGGCGGCGCCACGTCCTCGTCCCAGGAAGGGGCCATGAAGCAGGGCTACATCCATCTGCTTCCCTATATGCTCAAGTTCCTGGCCGGCACCCGCAAGATCGTGCGCTACCACGACGTCACCCCCGGCTCGCAAATCACCTGGAACACGGCCTTTCTGGCCGTGACCAGCGCCTATAAGGCCGGCGGCGAACGGGCGGTCAAGGACATGCTCGAAGTGCTTGAGGCCGTGGCCGAAACGCCGGAGGAATGCCTGACCCAGGCCGCCCGGCATGACCGGTTGCTTTTATACGCCAACTGCAACGACGCCTTCCGCAACCTGCTGCTCGGCAAGTTCGGCAAGATGCCTCTTGGCTTCCCGCCCGACTGGGTCTACGAAAGCGCTTTTGGCGCGGAGTGGAAGAAGGCCATCGCCGAGCGCACCGAGGAGTCGCCCCTGGACGCCCTGGGCGAAGTCGACATGGCGGCGGAGCGGGCGGCGCTCACCGGCCAGATCGGTCGCGAACCCACGGACGAGGAATTCGTGCTGTATCTGAACCATCCGGGCGATGCCTTAAAGACTATTGAATTTCGCAAGAAATTCGGCGATCCTAACAAACTTCCCCTGGACGTCTGGTTCGAGGGTCTCGAACCGGGCGAGGAACTGCTGTTTAGCGACAGCCAGGGCAAGCCGCATCATATGTCCATACTCAACATCTCGCGCCCCGATGAAGCCGGCACCGCCACTGTGCGCTACGCCCTGGATTCGGAAATCCTGAGCCACCGCGTGGCTGTGGCCGCGCCCCAGGGCGGCGCCGCGCCGCAGGTGGAGATGGCCGACCCGAACAATCCCTACCATGTGGGCGCGCCGGTCTCCGGCGATCTGTGGGTCATGCAGGTCAGTCCCAACGACTACGTCAAGGCCGGGGAAGAGCTTTTCAACATCTCGGTCATGAAGCAGGAGAAATCCGTGGCCGCCCCTCTGGACGCCACGGTCAAACGGGTGCTCAAAAGCGCCGATTACGCCAACGACCGCAAGATGGTCCCTGTCAAGGAAGGCGAGTTGCTGGTGGAACTGGGACCCGTCACCAAGGACTGCCCGTCGTGTCGGCAGCCCCTGCCCGACGAGCGTTTCAAGTTCTGCCCCAACTGCGGCCAAGAGGTGTGATCGCTGCCACGAACATGTTGACGGCGGCCGGCCGGACCGGCGCGCCGAGCCGGAAGATATCAAGGAGGGGAAAATGGCCCATACCAAAGCCAAAGACCAACCGCGCCAGGACGACGCCACGTCCGCCAAAAAGGAAGGCGCGGCCATCGATACCGCCACGACGATCATCCTCACGGGCGCCGACATTGTCGGCATGGGCGAGGATGCCGAGATTCTCGTCGGCGGCAAGAACTACAATACCGCCCTTATAAGCCAGATCGGAGGCATCCGCGCGCCCCAGTTTCGGGCCGTGTCCTCCGTGGCCTTCCACCGGGTGCTCGACGAGACCCGGGTCAACGCGGCGCTCATCCGCGAGGTGGTCAACGAAGGCTATCGCCGCGTCAACTGGAATGACGAAGATGTCAACAGTGACCCGGAATATATGAAGAACCTCGTGCGCGATCTGGCCGATGAGGCCAAGTCCAAGATCGCCGACGCCTCGGGTTCTTCCATCATGCTGCGCACGTTTATAAACAACGTGGTCGAGGGCTTCGCCACCTCTCCCGAAGGCATCGACCAACTGCGCAAACGCTCCGTGCTCGTCCAGGTCGCCATCCTCTCCGTGGACATGCCGGCCGAGGTCCGGGAAGCCGTCTCCAACGCCTACAACGACATCTGCCGCGACGCCGGTCTCGAGGATGTGCCCGTGGCCGTGCGTTCCTCGGCCGCCGGCGAGGACAGCCGCAAGAAGGCTTTCGCCGGCTTGCAGGACACCTATCTCAATATCGTCGGCGCCGCCCATGCGGTCACGGCCTATCAGTGGGACTGCGCCTCGGCCTATAACCTGCGCTCCATGACCTACCGCCGCGAGGCCATTCTCGACGCCGTGGCCCTGGCCGAGCGCACCGGCGACAATTCCATCGCCGAGACGGCCAAGCAGGAATGGGCCATCGAGAACACCTCGCTGTCCGTGTGCATCATGCGCATGATCAATCCCGTGATCTCCGGCACGGCCTTTGCCGCGGACACGGCCACCGGCTGCCGGGGCACCTCCCGAAACGACCTCGTCTCCATCGACGCCAGCTATGGCCTCGGCGAGGCCGTGGTCGGCGGCATGGTCACCCCGGACAAGCTCTATGTCTTTCAGCGGGACGACGGGTCCGAAGTCGTCATCCGCAACATGGGCTACAAGGACAAAAAGATCGTCTACGACGAGGCCGGCGGCACCAAGCTGGTCAAGGTCAGCGACGAGGAGGCCTACCGCTGGGCGCTGTCTCTGGCCCAGGCCGAGGAAGTGGCCCGGGGCGTGCGGGCGATCAGCGCCGCCTACGGTGGCTGCATCATGGACACCGAGTTCTGCATCGACCAGTCCGATCGCCTGTGGTTCGTCCAGGCCCGGCCCGAGACGCGCTGGAACGAGGAACTCGATCGCCATCCCCATACCATCTTCATGCGCCGCATGGAGGTGGAGAAAAAGGCCGTGGCCACGGCCGAGGTGATCCTCGAGGGCAACGGCGCTTCGCGCGGGGCCGGCCAGGGCATGGTCCGCTTTCTGCGTTCCGCCCTGGAACTCAACAAGATTCAGAAGGGCGACATCCTGGCCGCCGAGCGCACCGATCCGGACATGGTGCCGGGCATGCGCGTGGCCTCGGCCATCCTGGCCGATGCCGGCGGCGACACCAGCCACGCCGCCATCACCTCGCGTGAACTCGGCATCCCGGCCGTCATCGGCATCCAGCGCGCCGAGACCCTGCGCGCCCTCGACGGGCAGTACGTCACGGTCGACGGTTCGCGCGGCTGCGTCTACCGCGGGCTTTTGCCCCTGGAGGAAGTCGGTGGCGAGATGGACATCGCCAAGCTGCCGCCCACCAAGACCAAGGTCGGCTTGATCCTGGCCGACGTGGGACAGGCTCTTTTCCTGTCGCGGCTGCGCACCGTTTCCGATTTCGAGGTGGGGCTGCTTCGCGCCGAGTTCATGCTCGGCAACATCGGCGTCCATCCCCAGGCCCTCGAGGCCTACGACAACGGCACCCTGCCGGCGCTGATCGAAAGCAAGGTCAAGGAATTCGACGCCAAGCTGACCAAGATCGTGCGCGAGCAGCTGGCCGCCGGCTACATCAACGTTCAGATCAAGCTTCGCAGCTACGTGGGGCTCATCACCGGCCTGACCAGCGAGCTCGACGCCCTGGCCGACCATGCCGGCGCCCGGGGCACGGACGAGGTCATGGCCGTGCACCGTCGCATCCGCGAACTGGAGAAGAAGCTCGACCACCACCTGGAAGAGGTCACCCGCCGCCTGGACCTGCTCAAGACCTCGGCCGACCTCGCCACCCATGTGGCCATTGTGCTCGGCTACTGGGACGAGCTCCAGGAAAAGGCCGTCGATCCCGACGCGATCAAGCGCCGCTACGAGATCAAGGCGCATATCGACGATCGCGTGGCCGCCGTGGCCGAAGAGCCCATCATCAAGGATACCCTGGCCAAGATCGTGGCCATGCGCCAGGAAGTCGCGCGGCAAATCGGCATCAAGGGCCAGATCGACGACCTCACCGCGCTTTTGGCCAAGATTCGCAAGCAGCTCTTCTCCCGGGGCTTCCGCTCCGGCAAGGAACTCTACGTCCAGACCCTGTCCCAGGGGTTGGGGCTTTTCGCCATGGCCTTCCACGGCAAGCCCATCCTTTACCGGACCACGGATTTCAAGTCCAACGAGTACAGAAACCTGCTCGGCGGCAACCTGTTCGAGACCGTGGAGGACAACCCCATGCTCGGCTACCGGGGCGTGTCGCGCAACATCCACGACTGGGAGATCGAGTCGTTCAAGCTTGCCCGCGGCATCTTCGGCGGCAAGAACCTGCATATCATGCTGCCCTTCGTGCGCACCGTGGAGGAGGCCACCTCCATGAAGCGCTACCTGGAGCAGGTGCACAACCTCCATTCCGGCGACGACGGGCTCAAGATGTTCATCATGTCCGAGATCCCGAGCAATGCCATCCTGGCCAAGCAGTACATCCAGGAGTTCGACGGCTTCTCCATCGGCTCCAACGACATGACCCAGATGGTGCTCGGCACCGACCGCGACAACCCGGCCTTGCGCCACATCTATGACGAGGAGGACCCGGCCGTGGTCTGGGCGCTTCTGGTCACCATCTTCGCCGGCCAGAAATACGGCAAGAAGGTGGGCTTTTGCGGCCAGGGCGTTTCCAACAGCATCATCCTGCGCGGTTTGGTCGCCATCGCCGGCATCGTATGCGCCTCGGTCGTGCCCGACACCTACTACCGCACGAAGTTCGACCTGGCCCATGTGGAGTCCGAGGAAATCCCGGTCAGCCGGCTCGGCGAATGGCTGGGCACCCAGCACCTGGAACGCCTCAAGGCCGTCTTGATCGAGAACAAGTACGAGCACATCGTCAAGAAATACGACACCGCCGCCGACATCAAGGACTGGTACGACGGCGAAATGGCCAGACTCGCCGAACAGCTGCGCGAGAATCTGGAAAGCGCCAAGGCCCATTTCTACCATCAGGAGATGGAGAGCTTCCGGCGGTTGTTCCACAAGCCGGTGCTCTACGCCACCTGGGACTGGTCCGGCACGGTCTTCGACGCCCTGCGTCAGGCCGGGTTCGATTCCTACAAGGAACAGGCCGAGGCCCTGGCCACCCAGCGCGCCAAGAAGTGGTAGTAGGGTAGAGTAGGGTAGGAATAAAAGAAGGGGGGATGCCTCCGGCGGCCAGGGGGAAACTTTTTGAAAAAAGTTTCCCCCTGGACCCCCTTCAAAAACTTTAGCGGGGTTTTAGTTC
>NZ_JBLODY010000106.1:0-10134 GCF_047785625.1 Solidesulfovibrio sp. C21 | reverse complement strand
CATTAACGTTATTTCATCTGTAACCGGTAAAAGTTTTTGGGAGGGGAGAGCGCGAGAGGGGGACCCTTTTTTCAAAAAGGGTCCCCCTCTCGCACATCTTCCTTCTCCAAATCAATGTCCGAAATAGTGCATCACGTCGTTGTGGGTGGCCTTGGAGATGAGCTTCATGCGCAGGTAGACGTCGGGGTGCACCTGGAACACGCCGGCGAGAAAAAGAAACCGGGGATCGTCGAGCTTGTCGTTGCCCTTGGCGGCGAACTGCAGGGCGTTTTGCACCGTGTGCTCGAAATCGTAGCCGCCCTGGCGCAGGGTGTCGGCGTACAGATTGCAGACCCGCTCCTGGTACTCGTCGGGCGATATTTTCTCCGGCAGCTTGCGCTTGGCCGCATCCACCCGTTGCAGGTAGTTGAATACGTTTTGCTTATTAAACGGCATGGAGCGGCCACTTTCCGCCGCCCAGGCGCCGACGGCGACGAGGAGGACGGGAAGGAGGAACCAGAACACCCGGCGGATCATTGCGCGGCCTTGTTGCCGTCCGGCCCGGCGCAGGGCGCAAACAGCGGCTGATAGAAGTAGCTGAGCGACCCCGTGTCCTTTTCCTTGGAAAAGGACATGCGGATAAAGACATTACCAAGCGGCCAGGCCAGATCGTCGGGACGCCCGTCCATTTCCAGGGGCTTGGTGTACTTGGCGGTCAGAAAGTTGCGGATGCTCTCGTGCGCCTTGCGGCCCTTGTATTCCACCATCACGGCCGCGAACTTGCTTTGGCAAAAGCCGTAGACAACGTCGCTCAAAAAGGCGTCGCCAATGCGGTAGACCACACCGGCAACCGTGGCGTAGGCGGCCTGCCCATCCTTTTCCACCACGGTCAGATCGGGCACGGCGGCCATGGGCGTGCCCCACTTGACGCCGTGAAAGGCGTTGGGTTCCTGGATGACCTTGCCCGGGACGTCGACGGATTCGTTGCCGGCGGCCTGCTCGGTGGTCCGATGGGATTTTTTCGCGGCGTGGGTCTTGGCCGCGTGACTTTGCCTGGCGAAACCGGGCGCGGCCACCAGCAGTGCGCACAGGACGGCCGCGATGCAAAAACGGATTTTCATATTTTTTGGGGAAGAATCAGGCCGAAGCGTTCATGATCATGCCGCGTAGCGTCACGGCCATGATCTCACTTTGGATGTTGCGGCTGCTTGAGAGGAAATGCGCCATCTCCGCGCGACGCGCATCCCCCTTGACCGACATATAATCCAGAATCATGTCGTTGATACGGGTTCCGGTCAGCGGAGTGGGGGTCACGGTGTTGGACGGCCGCATGGCTGATTGCTCCATTTGGCCTGAGGATATATCCGCCGCCGGCCAATGGCAAGCGCCGCCGGCGCAGGCGATCACGACGCCACCAGGGCGATCATGGCGGCCAGACCGTTGGTCAGGATTTCCTGAAATTCGACGGGATCGGCCTGCTCCAGGTTGAAAGGAGCCAGGACCCGCCCGTCGAGACGCGGCAAGCCGGCGCAGGGCGTTGCCCGCACGCCCAGGGCGTTGGCCATGAAATCGGCCGCGTGCACCGCGGCGGCCATGAGGCTGTCAGGGTACTGGGAGGGCTGGTGGTGGCCGGCCACGGCCACGGCCAGATGTTCCGGCAACCGCCATTTGCCGGCGATGCGCCCGCCCAGGGCGGCATGGTCGAAGCCCAGCTCGAGGCGCTCGGCCGCGTCCAGGGACAGGCGGGACGGACCCGTCCGGGCCAGGCTGACGGCGGCCAGATCGGGCTCGGCCACGGCCAAAAGCAGCCGGCCCACGTCGTGGAGCAGTCCGGCCACGAAAAACCGCTCCCCGCCCCGCTCGCCCACGCGTTCGGCCAAGGCCCGGGACAGCAGGCCCACGGCCACGGCATGTTTCCAGAAATCGTCCAGCACGAGCAGGTCGGACCTGGGCGGACACGCGGCAAGCCGGCTGAGGACCGAGCCGGCGGCCATGGTCTCGAGCTCGTCCAGCCCGATGAGGCTCACGGCCCGGGAAATGGTCTCCACCCTGGCCGCCGGGGCGTACAGCGGGCTGTTGGCCAGGCGCAGGACATAGGCGGCCAGGCCCGGGTCCATGGAAATGATGGCCCCCACGCCGGCCGCGGTGGCCAGGGGGTCGTCGACGGCCCGGCGCAGGGCCAGATAGGCTTGGGGCAGCGGCGGCGGGTTGAGGGCGGCCAGACGGCCTGTGGGGGAGCCCGGCGCCTCCAGCAGGCGCGCCCTGGCCCCGTCCGGATCGGAAACCGCGACGCAGGCCGCCGACTGCGTGCGCAGCGGTTCCCCGTAGGCCAGAAAACGCGCCGCAAAGGCAGCCTGGGCCGATGATCGGGAATCACCGAGCCCCGGTCGGCCGGGGCCGGGATGCGAGGCGGCATTGGCGGACATCATGACACGGGCTCCCTGGTACGCAATACATATGTCAATTACCTGATTTCATCCAGGCGGGCAAGGCATGGCTCCGCCCGGCCGTCCGCTTTTCTTGACTTTCAACCGACGCGGGATATTGTGCATAAACACTTCCTTCTATTCGGGTATCCCATGTTCAAGCAGAGGGTCGGCGAATTGGCCAAAAGGCCCCATATCGTCGCTGCGGAAGCTTCCGTAGCGCAGGCCGCCGACCTTATGGGCCGCGAGGGCATCAGTTGCCTGGCCGCTGTCAGCGGCGCCAAGGTCGTGGGATTCCTGACCGAAAACAATCTCGTACGCCACTTCGACGTGGACCTGGACCTCGACGCATCCATCCGCGATTTTTTGACCAAGCCGGAAGGGGCCGTGTCCAAGGACATGCGCGTCTCCGAGGCGGTCAAGCTCCTGCTCGAGCGCGTGGTGCGCCATCTGCCGGTGATGGACTTCAACGGTTCGCTGCTGGGGCTGGTCACGGAAAAGGAACTCGTGGACGCCCTGGCCGTGGACTTCATGGTGGAGGACGCGGTGTGCAGCGACCTCATGCGCCGCGATCCCGTCACCCTCCCCGCCGACCGGAGCGTGCGCGAGGCCCTGGCGCTCATGCGCGAAAAAAACGCCGACTGCCTCCTGGCCCTCCATGCGGACAAACCCGCCGGCATCTTAAGCGAACGCGACGTGCTGTCCCGGATCATGGGCTTTCCCGAACGCCTGACCGCCCCTGTTTCCCACCATATGACCGCGCCGGTGATCAGCGTGCCGACCACCGCCGTGGTCTACAAGGTGATCCTTTTCATGCGCCAGAAAGGCGTACGTCGCTTGGCCGTCATCCACGAGAACGGAACCCTGGCCGGCATGCTGTCCCAGCGCGACATCCTGGTCTACGCCCGCCGTATCGGCCTGTAGGCTCCCTCAGACCAGATCCGCGGCAACGACCAGCGTGGCGTACACCGCGCCAAGGGCCGCCAGAAAGGCCGCCTGGACGTCGGGCGCGGCCACGTTCCTGCCCCCGAAGGACAGTCCCCGCGTGGCGCAGGCGTCGGCCACCACCGTCACCGGATAGCCCAGATCGAACGCGGCCCGCACCGTCGCGTCCACACACATGTGGGTCATCATGCCGCAAACGACCAGCCGCTTGGCCCCGGCCGCGTCCAGGAGCCCGGCAAGCGGCGTATCCCGGAAGCTGTTGGGATAGGCCTTGGTTACCACCGGTTCGCCCGGGAGGGGGGCGACCGTCGCATGGATTGCGGCGCCCCAGGAGCCGGGGAGAAAAAACGTGGCCCCGGGCCGCGCCGCTTCGTGGCGCACGTGGAGGACGGGAGCCCCCAGCCCTCGAAACCGGGCCAGAACGCCAGCGGCCCGGCCGGCCGCGTCCTCGTCCCCATGAAGCTCCATGGCCCCACCCGGAAAATAGTCGTTTTGGATGTCCACAAGCACGAAAGCCGTTGCGGCGTCGATGATGGCGTCCCTGGTCATGGCGGCTCCTTGCCCCTCTCGGGCCCGGCCCGGCGTGGCCTGTGCCTTGACGCCGGACCATCGTTTTTGGCAATAATCAGCATTGAATCGATCGTCTTTGTCGTCCTATCCCCTTTTCGCACCCCGGCGGCAAGGGGTGCACGAAAGGATCACCACGCCGGGGGCCGGCACGGCAGCGTACGCCGGCGAGGAGACAGGCCATGCCCGTCACTCAGAAATGCCAATATGCCCTGCGCGCCCTGTTCGAGCTGGCCCGGCGCAAGGGCGACGGCCCCATTCCCGCCGGCGGCATCGCCGAACGGCAAGCCATCCCCAAAAGGTTCCTGGAAGTCATCCTGCACCAGTTGCGCCAGGGCGGGTTCGTGGACGCCCAGCGGGGCAAGGAAGGCGGTTTCTACCTGGCCCGTCCGGCCGAAACCGTGACCGTGGGCGAGGTCATCCGGTTCATGGACGGCCCCATCAGCCCGGTGGACTGCCACCGGGAGCGGCCGGGACACGACTGTCCCCTGCGCGGCGGCTGCGTGTTTCGCGAAATGTGGGAAGAGGCCAGGGCCGCCCTGGAAAAGGTCTACGACGCGCGGACCCTGCGCGATCTGCTGGAGGAGGACCGCCGTCGTGAGGACATGGCGGCCGTCCCGGCCTATGTGATATGAGGCGGCAACGCCGCCTCGAGGGCGGCCTTATCCCCGAAACATCGCTGCCGCCCAGGCCAGCGCCTCGTAATACGCGCCGGCGACGACATTGCCGGAGAGGTTGAGGGCGACAAAAAGCTCCCGCGTGGCCGGGGTGGGTTCCCGGCCGTCGTAGCTTTTGCACAGGGTCAGGCACGGTTGGCAGGTGCTTGTCCGCCCAAGCAGGGCATCACGAAGGGCGGCGTCGATGGGAAGCCCGGAAAGCGCCTTGTCCATGGGCACGCCGAGCATGGCGTCGAGCAGGGAGAGCAGTCCCAGCAGGCACATGCCCCCCCCTTTGTGGCACACGCCGCCGCGCGCCTGGTCGGCCAGGGCCAGAAAGCGTCCCCGTACGGCCGAAACGAAGGCCAGCTCAAGATCCCGGGGCGTGGCGGCCAGGGAAGCGAGCAGATTGACGGTCACCCAGCTCCACAGGGCCTTGCTGCCAAGGAGGTCGAGGGCGAACCGCAGGGACTCGACGGCCTCGCCCCGGTAGGAACTCGCGGCGTTGACGTGGCGCAGGAGCTTGTAGGTCAGGGCCACGTCCGCGGCGATGATCTCGCGCACCCTGCCCATGTCGACTTCCGGTTGGGCCAGCTCGGCCAAAAGCCCCAGCCGCGCAGTCTGGCCGGCGTCCAGGACCCTGGTCGTGACCACCTGGGGCCGGCTGTAATAAAAGCCCTGGGCCAAGGGGATGCCCCGGGCGCGGCAAAATTCCAGATCGGCCTCGGTCTCCACCTTCTCGGCCAGAATCTCCTTGCCCCGGGCCTGGCAGGTGGCCACGACCGCCTCGAGCCTGTCCGGATCGTTGCGCAGGGCCAGCATGTCGATCTTGACGAAGGTCACGACAGGCAGGATCGCGTCAAAGGCCGGATCGCCCACATAGTCGTCCAAAGCCAGCATGTACCCCGCCTCGCCGATGCCCCGCAGGGTTTCCGCAAACGCCGCGTTGCAGGAGACGGTCTCCAGCACCTCGAGCACGAACCGGGCCGGATCGAGGAAACTGTAGTAGCCTTTTTCCAATATTTCCTTGGAAAAATTGATGAAAATCTTTTTGTCCGGCCCAATGTCCTGGGAGATCGCCTGGATGCCGTTGGCCAGCACGGCCAGGGTGGCTTCCGCGTCCGAGGGCACGATGGCGAGATTGGGGCCACCGACGGTGCGATACAGCAGTTCGTAGCCGTACACGCCCCCATCGACCAGATAGATGGGGTGACGGGCCACGGCATAATTGGATTCAGCCAAGGTGCGGCTCATGATGCTCGCCTCGAATACGCGAATGTCGGCAGCGCGTTTCCTTGTGGAACCGCGCTGGCCGTTTGCCGAAGCATAGGCCCTTCTTAGGCGTTTGACACCAGCCTGGCAAGGATAACAGCACAGTGAAATATTTGTACTTCAAACGAACCAGCTAGCGGAAATGCTCGGTCAGGTCGCCCGGGACCACGGCCACCCCGCCCATGGCTCCCGGGGCCAGAAGTCCCAAATCGCGCTCCCGGCCGAGCAGCCGGGCCGGCGTGGCGCTAAGGGCCGCAAGCACCGCCCGGCCGGGAAAATCCGGATAGGCGGCGAAAAGCGCCCGGACCTCGTTCCACAGGTCCAGGTCGTCGTTGGAGGCCAGGCTGTCCGTGCCCAGGCACAGCGGCACGCCGGCGGCGAGAAGGCCCGGCGCGTCGGCCGTGCCCACGCCGATGACGGTGTTGCTGCGCGGACACAGGCACACGGCCGTGCCGCTAGCGGCCAAAAGCTTTTTGTCCGCCGCGTCCAGCCACACGGCGTGCACGGCCAGGGTGGTCGGCCCCAAAAGCGCCTGGGCCCGGGCCTCGGCCACCGGGGAACGCCCGGGCGCGCGCCAGCCCCGTGGCAGTACCCGGCCGCGCAACAGTTCCGCCAGCTCGCCCTCGCCCGTGGCCAGAAGCGCCGTTTCACCGGCCTGCTCGGCCAGATGCAGGCAAAACGGCGCGCCAAGGCGCCGGCAGGCCTCCCTGGCCCGACCCAGGTTTTCGGGGCTGGTGGAATAGAGGGCATGGCCGCTCGGGGCGGCGGCAAGCCCCGGGACGCCAGCCATGATTGCGCTGAGCCCAGGGGGAATATCCGCCGGCGGCAGGCGACGGAAGCCGAAATACTCGTGGCAGACAAGCCCCGACATTCCGGCCCGGGCCAGGGCCTCGGCCACGGCCGGACCGGCCCGGGAGCCCACGTCGATGACCGCCCCGGTGCCCGCTCCGGCCATTTCCGACACGGCCGCCTCCAGGACCTCCGGGGACGGCGGCGACAAATTCTGGCGCGCCAGCCAGGCGGCCCAGGCGGGAAAGCCCTGCCCGCGCGGGGACAGGCCGCGCAGCCGGGAAAGCTCCAGGTGGACGTGGGCGTTGACGAGTCCGGGAACAAGGGTGGCCGGGCCGAGGTCGATGACGGGTCCGGAAAATCCGGCCAGGACCCGGCGGCGGGAGCCGACGTCGAGGATGCGCCGGCCGGCCAGCACCACGGCCCCATCGTCCAGGCGCTCCGGCGGCCCGTCCGGCGGCTGCCGGGTGACGATGCGCCGGGCCGTCACCGCGTACGTGCATGTCCCGAGGGGAAGAGGAAAGGATGCAAGGGACAGGCGAGAGGGGAAACCCTTTGAAAAGGGTTCTCCCCTCTCGCGCTCTCCCTTTCCTAAACTTTTCGCCGTGATGGCTGTTGCCTCGCTGGCATGCGTTCCAAGGAAGCTTGAGGAGAAAGCCTTTCAGAGAGAATGGTTCTCCCGGCGCAGGTTAGGAATAGGTCCTAACGCTGGAAAATCACCAGGGATGTCTTGATGAAGGCGCGGAGGTCCTGGATGCGTTTGTTGAACTCGACAATGTTCTTGCCGACGAAGCCCTTCTTGTCCGCGACCAGACCGGGATCGACATTGTAGGGCGTTTCCGTAATCTTTTGCAACGTATCCATGATGTTGTCGATACGATCAAAAAGATAGCTCTTCTCGTCTTTCGTGAAGCAATAGGTCGTCTTGTTGTAAATATAATAAATATCACAAAGATTGAGCACCAGACCGAGGGTTTTCTCGACACGGGCGTTCATATCCATGATGAAGACAAATTCCTGGGAATACGGCCTCTTCTGGGTGAGCTTTTCTTGCTGCTCGTGTTCCTTGAGATGGATGGCCTGTACAACGGCCTCGTTGAAGTAGTTCATAAAATAGTTGATGCTTTGCCGTATGTTGGGCGTCTCCGCCCGGACAGCCGTGGCGTGAGCAAGCATGGCAAAGCAGGCCAGGGCCAAAAGGCATCGTTTCATGATCTTCCACCAGACGTTTGACGGTTCGTCCTCGCCGGGGCGCACCCCTGCGTGATGAAATGTCGCACGAGAGGCTGACCGAAGTCAAACCTCGCGGGCCGCCAAAAAAAAATCCGCCCGATCCTCGAAGCGGACGTTTCCCCGGTCAAGGCCCAGGGCGGCGTAGGCCGGACGCATCTCACCGGCATGGCCGAAAAATTCACCGGCAAAACGCCTGGGCGCGGCCAGACCGGCCGCGAAACCACCCATGGCCCGGACCTCGTCCGCGACAAGGCGCCACAGCGCCCGGGCCCGGACCCGCGCGCCAAGGGCCGGGTGCACGGGGCCGGCCAGCACGGCGGCTTGCAAGGCGGGCTCGGGACACAACCCGATGCGGGCCACCCGCGCCCCCGCCCGCCACAGTACCGGCAACACGTCGGCCAGGGCCCAAAGCGTCGTGTCCAGATCCCAGGGCACGTAGCGCCCTTCCCGGTACAGCCCGGCCAGGGGCGTGCCGTCGACCACCAGACACGGGTGCAGGCGCACGATTTCCGGGGCGAGCGCGGCGGTCTCGGCCGCGTCCCGGGCCAGATCTTGCGGCGTATGCCCCGGCAGCCCGGGCAAAAGTTGCAGCCCGAGCCCCAGGCCGGCCCGGATCACGTCGGCGGCGCCCCGGCGCACGGCAGCAGCGTCATGGCCCCGGCCGGCGGCCCGCAGCACGGCGTCGTCGAAGGTTTGCGCCCCCAATTCCACCATGTCCAGCCCCGCCCCGGCCAGGCGCGCCAAAAGCCCGGGAGAGCAGGCGTCGGGGCGCGTGGAACAACGCACGCGCGTGACCAGCCCGGCGTCCCGAAACCGCCCCGCCGCCTCCAGAAAGCGTTGCGGCCAGGGTTCGGGCAGGGCCGTGAACACCCCGCCGTAGAACGCCAGCTCGTACGGGCCGCGCCCCTGCCGCCCGGCCGCCTCGAGTCCGGTCGTCATGGCCGCAAGCACCCGGGACAGCGGCTGCGCGGCGTGGCCGGACTGGAGATGCTGGGCGCAAAACAGGCAGCGGCCCGGGCATCCGTGAAATGTCACAAAAACCGGCCAGACCCGGGAACGCGGCGTTTCCGGCTCGGGATGGCGAAAAAAACGCCCCCTGCCACAGCCCGGAACAGTCGCCGGGACGACGCTTTCCTGACAACTTGGGGATACAAACAATATTTTTCTCCTAAGCCTCTTGAAAAAAAGCTTTTCCTTGACTATTAGGGAGTCAATGCACTTGTCCGGCCGCCGGTCCGCCGGACCAAACCCCGCGTCGCCCCGTGACGATGCGCCTGGAGAAGTGGGAAAACATGTCGGAAGCGGACTGTATTTTTTGCAAAATCGTCAAGGGCGACATTCCCTGCGCCAGGATTTACGAAACCGAGCATGTGCTGGCCTTTCTCGACGTCGCGCCGGTGGCTCCGGGGCATGTCCTGGTCATCCCCAAGGCCCACTACGCCACCCTGTTCGATCTGCCCGAGGAAGTCGGCTGCCGCCTTTTCGCGGCGCTGGCCCCGGTGGGCCGGGCGATCATGGCCGCGACCAAGGCCACGGGCATAAACGTGCAGATGAACAATTACGAGTCCGCCGGTCAGGTGGTCTTCCACGCCCACCTGCACCTGATTCCCCGACGCGCCGGGGACGGCCTGGCCCTGTGGCCCGGACAGCCCTATCCCGACGGCGCGACCATGGAAGCCCTGGCCCGGGCGGCACGGCAAGCCCTTGGCACGTCCTAGCACGGGCGCCAGCCAAGTCGATACTCGCGCCATGGACGACACCGCGACAGCCTCAAGCGGGCCGCACCCAGAGGTCCTCAACCGCCAATGCGCCGGAGAAACGCCATGAACGGAAAAACGCTCACCAAGGCCGACATCGTCGATTACATCTACGAAAAGACCGAACGCAACCGGGCCGAGGTCAAGGTGCTGGTCGACCACCTGCTCGAACTGATGAAGCAGTCCATCAAAAAGGACCATTCGCTGCTGGTCAGCGGCTTCGGCAAGTTCGAGTCCTACGACAAGAAAGCCCGCAAGGGCCGCAACCCCCAGACCAACGAATCCATCATGCTGCCGCCGCGCAAGGTGGTGGTGTTTCGGCTCTCGCGCAAGTTCCGGGCCGAACTCAATCCCGACGAAGTGCTGTAGGGCGCGTTGTAGCATTCACTTTGAAAAGGCGATGCGAGAGGGGAAACCCTTTTCAAAGGGTTTCCCCTCTCGCGCTCTCCCCTTCCAAAACTTTATAATAATATAAATAGGTTACGAATAGCATCCTGTTACCTTTGAAAG
>NZ_JBLODY010000105.1:0-10198 GCF_047785625.1 Solidesulfovibrio sp. C21 | reverse complement strand
TCCGACCAATACGCCGCCTTCAAGGAACGCACTTCTGTAGCTGGTGCTGCCATGGTCGTCCTCCTGTGGGATAAACCATGGCAGAAAATTCAAGCGACGTAAGAAGGACCTATTTGGACGCTTACGGTGCTCCTTGCCCGAAAGATGCCAAAAGGGCTGTGGAACGGCAATGGCGGGAGTCCGGCCAAAAAAAGGCCGCCCCCGGAGCGGGAGCGGCCTTTGGGCGAGCGGGTAATCTGTTTTGATCAGGCGGCGTCTCAGCTGCCACTGCCGCTGATCTTGGTGGTGATATCGGTGAAGGTCGTGCTCAACTGCTGTCCCAGGGTGGTGACGACACCGACGATGACGGCGGCGATCAGGGCGACCATGAGGCCGTATTCCACCGCGGTGGCTCCTTCCTCGTCACGAACGAAATTGGTGATGGTGCGCAGCATGGTTTTTCTCCCCTTTCTTTGTATGTGGATTGCCGGTTGTATCTGTTGCCGATCTTGACAAGGCATAAAGCACGGGGCGTGCCAGTTTTACTCAAACAAGGAGTATGCTGTAATAACAGCGAAAAATAATTCTTGCCTGGATGGACTGTCTTGAAAAAATAGAAAACCGTGATTGTGTTCCAGAAAACATGGAACCAGGGGGACGTGGTCTTTTCGATCAGCGCGGGCTGGGCGAGGGCGTGGCCTGGGCGGCCGTCTCCGGGAACAAGGCCGCGCCGACGAGGCCCAGGCGCTTGGCCGTGCCCGGAGCCGGCGGCAGGGCCTGCAAGGTGAGGCGGGATTCCCCCGGCGGCAGGCGAAGGGTGAGCGTGACGGGCGTGGAGAGGCGCGTGGCGTCGATTTCCCGCGTCAATCCCGGCCCCGTGAGCCGCACGCGCATGGGCGTCATGGCCACGAGGTTGCACGTGAGGCGCGCCGCGACCGGTTTCCCGCCGCTGTTGGTCAGCCGCAGCACCCCGCTGTCGCCCACCCAGACGATGGGGCCGCTGATGGAGTGTTCCGGCGGCGAGCAGCCTGCCCCGAAGCGCAGGGTGAGGTCCGAAGGCGCGCTCACGGCCAGCCGCCAGGACGGCACGAGGGCCAGGGACGCCACGGGAATGGCCCGGCCCGTGATCGTCGTTTCCGAAAGTTGTCGGCGACCCATGGCCATGGCCGGGGTCAGCCGCCACTTGCCGACGTCCTGATACAGAATATCGGGATAGCGGTTGGTGGCGTCGCTTAAGACGTGGACGACGTCGGCGAGCGGCGCGGGCTGGTCCGGGTGCGGGGCGTAGGGATCGGGATCCGGCGGGCCAAGGCGCGTCACCCTGGCCAGGAGAATGGACGTGACCGGGTCCGTCGGCGCGGACAACCGGCGCAGGGCGTAGACGGGCAGGGCCGGGGGACTGGCCGGATCGATGGTTTCAAGGACATGCACCCGCTTGCCCGTGCGGTGGGAAAACCAGGCCTCCCAGTAGCCGGGATGGGTGATCTCCACGTTGACCACGGTGAAAAGGTCCGGGGCGAGGAGCATCGCGCCGTCCGGCAGGGCGCTGAAGTCCGGGCTCTTGGCCGCGAGTTGTGCCATACGCCAGCGCGAGGCCGCGGCGATCTTGCTTTCGAGCACCGAGGCGTTGACCGAGGCGTTTACCAGCGCCACGACGGCGGCCAGCACGGCCAGACCGGCGGCGAGGCCCTGGCGGGACCGGCCGGAAAGCCGGCCGCACAGGCACAGGGCGGCGAGCGCCAGCCCCACGGCCCAGGCATAGGCGGAAAAGGTCGAGGTGACGTACCAGGTGATGCCGTGGCCGGCCGGCTCCTGGTATTTGGGCGACAGGCCGATGAGGAAATTGGGGCAGTAGGCGGCGTAGAGCACAAGGCACGCCGGGAGGAGCCGTGCACGCAGGTGCTCCGGGCCGCGCGCGAGGAGATGGTAGGCGACCCCGCCGGTGAGGACCGCAAGGCCCATCCAGGCCGGGGCCAGACGCGCCCAGTTGGCGGCCAGCTGGCGCAGGTAGCCGGCGAAGTCGAGGACCAGGGCGGACGTAACGACCGGAAAGCGGTTCACGTAATCGACGTCGAGGTGAAACGCGCCAAGGGGCAGGGCGCTCTGGCTGTAGGCCAGCACTGTTTCCAGGATGCGCAGCGGGCTTGAGAGGTCCAGGGCGTTGCCGTCGTACTGGGAGGGGTGCAGGGCGCGGTAGGTCAGGTAGATGACGAGATAGACCGCCAAGCCGATGTTGGCCCGGACCATGGTCCGCAACCGCTCCCGTTTCGGCCGGCCGTACCGTTCCCCGGCCAGCCAGATGACGGCGCACAAAAGCGGCGCGTAGCACAAAAACGCCTCGAAATGGCAGTAGGCGGCAAAGGCCAGCAGGTTGGCCAGGACAAGGAGCCGCGTCCGGCCGGTGCGCCCCTGCCGCCACAGGCAGTAGGCCGCCCAGGTGATGCACAACAATCCCGAATCGAAGACCAGCGGATACGACGAAACGATGTTGTGGTGCCAGTTGTCCTGGTAAAAGGCCGTGGCGAAGAGCATGGCCAGAAGCCCGAGGGCCGGCAGCCCGGCCACGGTCGCCGCGAGAAAGGCGCACGAGCCCATGGCCGCGGCGAAGACGGTCAGCGAAACCGCCTTGCGCGCCGGTTCGCTGTCCAGATTGTAGGGCAGGGAGGTGAGCCCGACGTGCAGATAGTGGTGGAATCGGCCGCTCCCGGCGGCCAGCTCGCCCGCGAAGGCGGTCAGGCTGCCGGTGATGACGTGCTGTTCGTAAAAGAGGTCGTCGCTGGTGGTGGCTCCGGTGCGCACCTGCCCGGCAAAGGCCAGCACGAACACCGCCGCCAGGCAGGCCCAAAGCAGGGCGCGGGCGGTTGGCGGCGTGACGTTGGGCATGGGCGCGGGGGAAGGACCCGGGTCAGACCTTGAGCAGGTAGTAGCGCACGTAGATGTAGATCATGGACAAAAAGATGGTGGCCACGGTCACGGGCGCGCCGTACTTGAGGAACCGGACAAACGAGATCTTGTGGCCGGCCTTTTCCGAAAGCCCGACCACGATGACGTTGGCCGAAGCCCCGATGGCCGTGCCGTTGCCGCCCAGGCAGGCGCCAAGGGCCAGGGACCACCACACCGGCAGCATGGTGGGATGGGTGTAGAGCGCCTGTCCGGAAAGGCCCGTGGCCGGGCCGAGAACCTTGTCCGCCAGTTCGGCCAGAAGCGGGTTCATGGTGGCCACGAACGGGATGTTGTCCACGATGGCCGAGGCGATGCCGGAAAACCAGACCATGACCATGGACAGGGTGAGCATGGAGTCCTTGGTCGGGTGGGTCAGCGCGATGACCTTCTGGGAGAAAAGCTCGATGAGCCCGGCTTTGACCGTGCCGCCGATGATGATGAAAAGGCCCATGAAGAAAAAGATGGTGGGCCATTCCACTTCCTCAAGCACCTTTTGCGGGTCCTGCCCGGAAATCAGCAGCAATGTCGCGGCCCCGAGCAGGGCCACGGTGGCCGGTTCGTAGTGGAGAATACCGTGGAGCATGAAGCCGCAGATGGTGAGCGCCAGCACGAAGCCGCTTTTTTTGAGCAGCGCCGGGTCCTTGATGAGCGCTTTTTCGTTCATGGCCAGGATGCGGGCCTTTTGGGCCGCGCCCACATGCAGGCGTTTGCCGAAGATGACTTTCCAGGAGAGCATCCAGGCGATCATGATGATGGCGATGGCCGGGGCGAGGTGGCCCAGGAAGTCCATGAAGTCGAGGCCGGCCTTGGAGGCGATCATGATATTGGGCGGGTCGCCGATCAGCGTCGCCGTGCCGCCGATGTTGGAGGCCAGGGCCTCGGTGATGAGATAGGGCACGGGGTCGATTTCGAGCTCCCGGGAGACGAGCAGCGTCACCGGAGCCAGAAGCAGCACCGTGGTTACGTTGTCGAGAAAGGCCGAGGAGATGGCCGTGACCACGGCGAAGATGGCCATGATGGCGAAGGGTTCGCCCCGGGCGATCTTGGCCGCCTTGACGGCCACGTATTGGAACACGCCCGTCTTGGTCATGATGTTGACGATGATCATCATGGAAATCAGCAGGAAGATCACGTTCCAGTCCACGCCAAGGTCGGCGTCGTGGAAGGCGTCGTGCTGGGTGAGGACCTTGAAGGCCAGGGTCAGGGCCGCTCCGAAGAGGGCCACCTTGGTCTTGTGAATCTTGTCCGAAACGATGACGGCGTAAGCCAGAACGAAAATGGCGGTGGCAGTCCAGAACATGGCGTCTAAGCCTCGTCTTCAAGGCCGCAACGTTCGGCCAGGTATTTGAGAATGGCCCGGCGAGAAACTTCGCCCACCAATCTGCCCTTGTCGTCGACGACCGGCAGCACGTTGACCCCGCGCTCGGCGATGAGCGCCTCGGCCTCGAGAAACAGGGCGTCGGGCGTAACGGCCGCGAAATCCGTGGTCATGATGTCGGCGGCCGGCTGGCCCTTGCAGGCGGAAAAGGCCTGGCGCAAGACCGATTCGTCGTCGGGCAGGGCCTTGACCAGGTTGGAGTCCAGATAAAACGGAAACATGACCCGCAGGATGTCGTAGCTGCTGATGACGCCAAGGAGCTTGCCGTCCTTGTCCACGACATAGACCAGACGCGATTCCATCTGCCGGTAGGCGGCGAGCAGGGCGGCGAAATCCACATCCGGGCCGATGACGGCCAGGGATTTGTGCATCATGTTGCGTATGCGCATGGGGACTCCTTGCCTGCGTATGCGGGGCTTCTGGATTTCGGGATTTGGCAATGCGCCCTTTTGCCGAATTTTGTCAAGATTGGCGGGGCGCCCCGTCGGCGAGGACCTCTGGATTGAGGCAGGTGGGCGGCGTATCGCCGGCGAGCATGGCCAGCAGGTTTCGCGCCGCAAGCGCGGCCATGCCGTCGCGGGCCTCCCGGGTCGCCGAGCCGATGTGCGGGGTGACGACCACGTTCGGCAGCGCGGCCAGGCCCACGGCCATTTTCGGCTCGAACTCGTAGACGTCGAGGCCGGCTCCGGCCAGCCGTTTTTCCCGCAGGGCGACCACCAGGGCCGTCTCGTCGATGATGGGGCCGCGTCCGGTGTTGACCAGAATGGCCGTGGGCTTGAGTCTGGCCAGGGCGGCGGCGTTGAAGGCGTGGCGCGTCTCCGGCGTCAGCGGCGCATGGATGCTGATGATGTCGGCCGTGGCCAGGAATTCCTCGAAGGGAAGCCTTTTCGCCCCGCATTCGCGTTCCAGGGTCTCGTTGGGACGCCTGCCGCCGCAGGTGACCACGGGCATGGCGAAACCGCGCCCCATCAGAGCCATGGCCGTGCCGATGCGGCCGGGACCGAAAATGCCGAGCGTCTTGCCGCTGACCTCCTGGCCGATGAACTGGAGCGGCCCCCAACCCGGCCAGTTCCCCGAGCGCATGACCGCATCCGAGACCACGATCTGGCGGGCCACGGCGAAAATCAGCGCCCAGGCCAGCTCGGCCGTGGCCGTGGTGAGCACGTCCGGGGTGTTGGACACGGGCACGCCCCGGCGGGTGGCCTCGGGCACGTCGATGTTATCGAAGCCCACGGCGTAGTTGGCGTAACCGCGAAGCAGCGGCGCGGCGTCGAAGAATGCCCCGTCGATGCGGTCGGTCAAAAGCCCGATCACGCCGTCGGCCGTGGCGGCATGCTGGAGCAACTCCGCCCGGTCGAGGGGCCGGTCCTCGGGATTGACCCAGACGTCGCAGGTCTCACGCAACAGGGACAGCCCGGCTTCGGGAATCCGCCGGGTCACGATGACGCTCGGTCGCTTGGCCATGGCAGGGGTTCCTTGGGAGAGGGGAGGAGGAGGAATGCGAGAGGGGAAACCCTTTAAAAAGGGTTCTCCCCTCTCGCGCTCTCCCCTTCCTAAAGTTTTTACCGTTACGGATGCCGCTCGGCTAACATGCCGTTACTTTTAAAAGTCTTTGGAAGGGGGCTTGGGGGAAACTTTTCTTCAGAAAAGTTCCCCCCAGCTCTTTATAGCGATCACACGCCTGTATAACGCCGCGCCGGCGTCGGTGTCGAGCCAGCGCTTGTCCGGGCTGGGTGGCGTTTCGGCGATCATGACGCCTCTGGCCGGGGTGAACGGCGGCAGGGGAACCACGGCCGAGGCCCGCACCCGGCTGATCGCGGTTTTGGGGCCGTCGATAAGGGCGAGGGTGAAAAAACCGTAGGGCTTCATGGTGGCGTCGGGGTTGTCGATGCGCAGGAAGGCCATATCGGCGGGCTCGGACAGGGCGCAATTGAGGTAATAGGCGTCGTTGCGGCGGGTGAGGCTCGTGGCCACGTCCTCGACCCGGGTGACCAGCGAGAAAAAGACGATGACGGCCAGGGCGAGGGCCTGGGCGGTGGCGCCGGTACGCACCAGCCGCGACCGGGCGGCCAGGACCTGTCCCGCCGCGAAAAGTCCGAGCACGGCCGCGACCCCGAGGCCACGCCCCAGGGAGGCGTAGAGCGTGGCCCCTTCATGGTCCAGGAAATCGTAGGGCAGCAGGTAGCCGAACTGGAAGCAGGGCAGCATCGTAAAAAGTCTGTCAAAGGGCACGGAATAGTTGCGGCTGTCGAGGAAGGCGTTGGGGTATTTGAAAAGGACGCAGGTCAGGCACAGGGACAGCAGAAAAAGCGGCAGGGCCAGCCATCTGTTGATCCGGCCGGGCTCGTCGAGCCAGCGGGCCAGGCCGAAGGCGACAAAGGGCATGGCCGCGGTCCAGTTGCGCGCGGCGTAGGCCTCGCTGCCGTTGGCCCAGAGCATGGTGCAGAAGTAGGCCGTGAACAGGATGAGGATGGTGCCTTCGGGCTGGTCCTTGTCCTTCCAGATGAAACAGAAAAGGCCGATCAGCCCCAGCAGCAGGTGGGGAGCGTTTGGGATCAGCCCGTGGCGCATGTCGAAGAGGTTGGTCAGCACCCGGTCGGGCACGGCCAGGAAGGTGACGGGAAAGGCGGGGTTGCCGCCGCCCACGGCCAGGCCGAAAAGCGCTTGGTTGTAAAGGAGAAAGAGGGCGAAGAGCCCCGCGGCGATGCCGAACATGGCCAGTTGCCTTGGCCGGGACAACTGTTTGCGGAGGCCACCGTAGACGATCAGGAAGGCCGTGGCCGCCTCCAGGGACAGTTTGACGTGGACAAAGGGCAACAGGCACAGGCCAAGCGCTGCCCAGAGCGCATTGGCCGGTTTTTTGTGGCGTCCGGACAGGAAGAACAGGAGCACCAGACAATTGCAGGTGAAAAGCAGGATCTCGGCGAAAAAAAGCCGCAGGTAGAAAATGAGCGGGCAGGTAAAGGCTACCCCGGCCACGGCGGCAAGGCTTGGACCATGGGGAAAACGCCGTCGCAGGGCCTGGTAGAGGATGACGAGTCCGAGCGCCCCCACGGCAAAGGAAAACCAGCGCGCGCCGTCAAGCCCGGCCAGGGTCAGGGCCGGGGACCCCAGGATGGGGTAGATCACGGAATGGATGAGCCTTCCGGCGTGGCCGGCGGGACTGGTCGCAAGCGGGGTGCGAAGGCCCGCGTCGTCCACCATTTCGCGCCACAGGGCGTCGCTGGGGTGGAAGCCCTGGCCGTGGAAGATGCCGAGGCCATAGGCCGCGTAGCGCACCTCGTCGCCGGTGAAGGCCAGCTTGCCGAGGAGCAGCGCGTGCACGGCCCAAAGCGCCAGAAGCAGGGCGGCCAGGGAAACGGCGGCGTCGCCCTTCCCATGGACGCGATTGTTGGCGGGGTCGGGGCTTTGCATCCGTAATAATAAGGGCTTTTGGCGCCGGCGGCGTTGGAGGATGAGGCGAAAGCCCGGGCCACTTTGCGCCTTGGCCGTGCTGTCGGCGCAAGGTGGCCCAGACGGCGCGTTCTTGTCAACGACGGACAAAAGCCGGCCCGGGCAGCCGGATGCCAGGAGACAAGCGTCGGCAGAGTGTCTTTCTGTCGAAGATTTCACTTTACAAACGCGCCGGAAGAATTATTCCTAGAATCAACGGCAACCTCATAAGAGGTGAAACCCGAGCAGGAGGCAACGCCGTCACGAACCCCGTCTCCCATAACAGGCGAAGCGAGTCGCCCACCCCCAAGGCCCAACCGGCTTATGTCGGAGCCTTGAAGGCGAAAGGACTTTCCCGATCGCCACGCAAAAGCGCCACCGGTACGGCCGACAGGCCGAGAAAAACCGCCGCAGACGTTGGGAGCCTGAGGACCTGGAAGCGGGAAATGTGCAAGCCGAAATACTGGAGGGCCATGCCGATGGGCTTAGACGTCCCATACTCGGCGAAGCGAGTCGCCCCGAAGTGACGGCCGTAAGCAGGCCGGAGTGGTGGCCGAACTTATCCGGTCACCGGGGAGGAGCCAGAGGCCGAAGCGCCCCGGGCCTCTCCAAAGGACACAGGATCCGGAATCAGGCAACAGCCGAACGCAAGATAAACTGGAGGGCAATGCCGACGGGCTTGAAAAACCCATATTCGGCGAAGCGAGTCGCCCCGAAGTGACGGCCGTAAAGGTCGGATGGGCGGTCGGACTTATCCGGTCGCCGGGGAGGAGCCAGAGGCTGAAGCGCCCGGGCCCCTTCCATGAAACCAAGGATCCGGAATCTGGCAACAGAAGAGCTTAAGACAAGCCGGAGGGCAATGCCGATGGGCTTATGAGCCCCAAAATCGGCGAAGCGAGTCGCCCACAAGAGACGGTCAGGTAACGGCCGTCCCGGTGAGAGGGCATCCTGGGAAGCGTTGATTGGAAAAATGGCCTGAAAAAGTTTGAAAAGGCCAGGACGAAACGCGACAACCAGGCAGTGGCTCCCGGTAAAAGCGATAGCTAATGCGCGCCCGGCGCGCCAAAACGATAAAGACGCAAGATGTTCCCTACCCGGCGAGAAGGCTCGCCGAGCGCACGCGGAACCGGAGGTTCTCTCCGGAACCCGCCCGAGGCAGGAACTGCCCTGCCGTCGGCGCACGGGAAGCGGCCCGGCCGCAAGAGCCGGAAAATGCCTCGACCCGACAACGAAAGGGTAACGGAAACAGGTTACGGCGTAACGCAACAGTTTCGAACCGACCCCGCCCGGCCCGGTAGCGGACCGGACGGGGTCTTTTTCTATAGCCCCATACGGATACGGAGGTTTTCCGCATCATGAGCAGCCAGTTCAAGACCGCCCTGCTCCTCGGACTTCTCACCGCGCTCATCCTCATCGTGGGACAGGCCATGGGCGGCCGGCAGGGCCTTGTCATCGCCTTCTTTTTCGCCGTGGTCATGAACCTCGGCAGCTACTGGTTTTCGGACAAGATCGTGTTGTCCATGTACGGCGCGCGGGAACTGTCCCCGTCCGACGCCCCGGGCGTGCACGCCATGGTCGAGGAACTGGCCCAAAACGCCGGTATCCCCAAGCCCCGGGTCATGATCGTGGCCCAGGACTCCCCCAACGCCTTTGCCACGGGCCGCAATCCGGAACACGGCGTGGTCTGCGTGACGGCGGGCATCCTGCGCCTGCTTTCCCCGGAGGAGCTGCGCGGCGTGCTGGCGCATGAGCTTTCCCACATCAAGAACCGCGACATCCTGGTCCAGTCCATTGCCGCGGTCCTGGGCGGGGCCGTGATGATGATGGCCAACATGCTCCAGTGGGGCGCGATTTTCGGCATGGGTCGCAATAGCGACGACGAAGGCGGTGGCGGTGGCGGCGGCGTTTTGGGTGCCCTGGCCATGGCCCTGCTTGCGCCCATCGCGGCCACGCTCATCCAGATGGCCATTTCCCGGTCCCGGGAATACCTGGCCGACGCCACGGGGGCGAAAATCTCCGGCACGCCGCTGGCCCTGGCCGGAGCCCTCGGCAAGCTCGAGAGCTACGCCCGGCAGATCCCCATGCAGGCCAGCCCGGCCACGGAAAACATGTTCATCGTCAATCCGTTCGCTGGCGTCTCCATGGCCTCGCTTTTCTCCACCCATCCGCCCACCGAAGAACGCATCCGCCGCCTGCGCGACATGGCCGGACGTTAGGGGGAGGGGAAGAGAGAAGACAGTGCGAGAGGGGAAACCCTTTAAAAAGGGTTCTCCCCTCTCGCGCTCTCCCCTTCCTAAAGTTTTTACCTGGTAACGGGTATGTCACGGCCCCCCTTTTGAAAGTCTTCCTATGTGGCCCGAAGTCAAGCCGGCTGACGCAGTCTAACCGCCCGTTTCCTATTCGCGCCCGAAGCGCCAAGTACCGATTCGGTAGTTTTCGGATTCCCGCCATTTGAAAAACGCCGCC
>NZ_JBLODY010000104.1:0-10345 GCF_047785625.1 Solidesulfovibrio sp. C21 | reverse complement strand
GAGGGAACCCCTTTTTGCAAAAAGGGGTTCCCTCCCCCAGACCCCCAGGACAGAAACGGCATGCCGGTTTTTTCGCTGACCGAGGACCCGATGCTTTTTCCGCGGCCGTCGTTGGCCGAGCCGGGCGGACTTTTGGCCGTGGGCGGCGATCTGTGCGTTACGCGGCTGGTCGCGGCCTACCGGCGGGGTATCTTCCCCTGGTACGACGCGGACACGCCCATCCTGTGGTGGTCGCCGGACCCCAGGCCGATCCTCTTCCCGGGCTTGGTTCACGTTTCGCATCGGCTGGCCCGGACGATCCGGTCCGGGAAATTCACCGTGACCCTGGATGAGGATTTCAGCGGCGTTATCCGGGGCTGTGCCGGCGTGTCGCGTACGGTCGGCGCCGGCACCTGGATCGTGCCGGAGATGATCGCGGCCTACGAGGCCCTGCACGCGGCCGGTTATGCCCACAGCGTCGAGGCCTGGCTGGACGGGGAACTGGTCGGCGGTGCCTATGGCGTGGCCATTGGCCGGGCATTTTTCGGGGAGTCGATGTTTCACCGGGTCACGGACGCGTCCAAGGTCGCCTTCGTGACCCTGTGCCGGCACTTGGACAAGTGCGGCTTCCATTTCATCGACTGCCAGCAGGAAACCGGGCATCTGGCCCATTTCGGCGCGGTGCCCATCCGGCGCAGCGAGTTCCAAAAGCGCCTGGACGTGGCCCGGCAGTTCGAGCCGGAAAGCGACTGGCGGCTCGCCTGTCCCCTGACGGAAGTTGCCGAACGCTGAGAGGGGACGACACTGTGTCCTGCGCCACGAGTCCTTGCAACACGATTCCCGCGCCATCCCCTCCTCATATTGTGTCCTTGAAGAAGATGTCTCATCATCTCACTTTTTGTGTGAATCGACGGCCTGTTGCGGCAAGGCATCCTGGGCGGCTTCCGGCCTTACCGGAGGTTCGGGCAGGGAACAAAGCGCCCCGGACGTCAGCCGGGACAACAGCGGTTCGATGGATTCACCGGCGGCCAGCCGGCGGGCCATTTCCAGCTGTTCGGTCCGGCAGGGGGCATGGCCGTCGATGACCGCGCCCCGAACCCGGCGCAGGATGGAAGCATAGCCGGGCCCCGGTTCGACGCCCAGCGCCTTGAGGTCGTTGCCGGTAATCTCCAGTTTTTTTCCGCGAAGGGTGGTGAGAAAAAGCGAAACGTATTTTTGCAACGGCTCCCGGGGATTTCGGGCCATGAGAAAAAGCGCCCCCTCGACCGGCAGCGGCTCCATCAGAAAATAGAGTTCGGACAATGTGCCCTTGTGGTACTCCCAGTTGAAAAGCCCTTGCGCCGTTTCGCGGATCTGCAGGCGCAGATGGGCGATGTCGCCCGCCGTGCGCTTGGAGAAGTTGAGTCGTTTGCCAACCAACGCGAACTGCTCCGGGTCCATACCCGAACACAAGGCCAGAAAATAGATCAGCCATGCCTGCGGCTTGGGGTCGATGAAGAGCAGGCGGTACCAGTTGATGACGTTTTCCACCTCCATGAGCACCGTTTCCCGGGCCGGGGTCAGGGCGAGCAGGGGATGGATGGCGGCAAGAAGCTTGTAGTCGTGCATGCGGCGCAGGCAGGCCAGGGGTGTTTTCTCCTCCAGAATCAGCTGCAACTCGTGGAAGACCCGGGCGCCGGACAGGCGGTGGAAGAAATTGTGGCGCACGGCGTTTTTAATGAGCCGGTCCGTCTGGCCGCCGATGCGGAAACCGAAGCGCTCGCTGAAGCGGATGGCCCGCACGATGCGGGTGGGGTCCTCGACGAAGCTGAGGGAATGCAGGACGCGCAGCACCCGGTCCTTGATGTCGCGCTGGGCCCCGAAGAAATCCACCAGATCGCCGAAGCGGTCCGGGGAGATATGCACGGCCAGGGCGTTGACGGTAAAATCACGGCGGTAGAGGTCCATCTTGATGGAGGACAGCTCGACCGTCGGCAGCGCGGCCGGGTATTCGTAGTATTCAAGCCGTGCCGTGGCCACATCCACCCGCTGGCCGTCCGGCAGCACGACCACGGCGGTCTTGAATTTGGGGTGGGCTTTGTAACGGCCGCCCATCTCCCGGGTCATGGCCGCGGCAAAGGCGATGCCGTCTCCCTCGACCACCAGGTCCACGTCGAAGTTGGCATGCTTTAAAAGCACGTCGCGCACGAACCCGCCCACCACATAGACGGCATAGCCCAGTTCCTGGCCGAGCTTGCCGGCACGCTTGAGGAGCGTCAGGATATCCTTGGGCAGCCGCTCGCGCAACAGCCCCGAAATGTTACGTTCGCGCTTGCGCTCGGGCAGCAGCGACTCCGGAATGCGCGAGGGCTCCTTGACCAGCGTGTTGACGATATCCGTGCGCGTGACCACGCCAACGAGCTTGCCGCCCTCGACCACCGGGGCCAGGCGCTGCCGCTGGCCGAGGATGATCTCCATGACCGGATACAGGTCGGTGTCGGGCGTGACCACGGCCGGCTCACGGATCATGTATTCGGCCACCGGCACGTCGCCCAGGCCATGGTTGATGGCCTTGTCCATGATGTCGTGCTCGATGACCCCCACACACTTCTTGCCGTTTTTGGTCACCACCGGCAGGGCCTTCAAGCCATAGCGGGTCATGATCTCCTCGGCCCGGCGCATGTTGGCCCACTCCTCGATGGATACGGCCGGCTTGCTCATGAACTGGCGGACCAGGATCTGCGGGTTGACTTGCGAGTAGAGCAGGCCGAAGAGCTCTTCGCGCACCTGGGTCAGCGTGCGGTTTTTGATGGAGGCCGAAGCCGCGTAGGGGTGGCCGCCGCCGCCAAGCGAGGCGCAGATCTTGCCCACGTCCACGTCCGGGCTGCGCGAGCGGGCGACAAGGTGCACCCGGTCGTTCATGAGCCCGATGGCAAACAGCACGCGCAGGTTCTCCATATCCAAAAATTTGTGCACGAGCAGGGCGAAGTCGCCGACGTACTGGTCGGAGGTGGCCTCGGCGATGACCACTTCCACGCCGTTGATGTCGTGGGTCTGGGCCGACTCGATGAGCTGGCTCATGATGGTGATCTGCTCCGAGGAGAGTTCGCGCGTCATGAGGTCGGCGATAACCCCCACGTCCATGCCGCGCGAACGCAACCAGGCGGCGGCGGCCAGATCGTGCTCGGTGGTGGAGGCAAAGGTGAACGAGCCCGTGTCCTCGTAGATGCCAAGGCCGAGGATGGTGGCCTCGTCGGTGGAAAGGGCCAAGTCCTCGGCCATGATGCGTTCCATGAGGATGGCCGTGGTCGATCCCCAGGGCTTGACCACGGACAGGGCGGCCGGGACATCCTCCTCGGTGTCGGGGTGGTGGTCGTAGCAGTGAACGACAAGCCCCGGGTTGGCGAAGACCGGCTCGATATGGGGCAGGCGCGAGCGCTGGCGGGTGTCAACCAGCACGAGGGTCTTGACGCTGGTCGGCTCGATCTCCTTGAAGTTCTTGAAATTGAACAGGTAGGTGGCGCTTTGGATGAAGAAGTGCCTGAGATTTTTTTCCTGGCTGCCGGGAAAGATCAGGGTCGCGCCGGGGTAGAGCTTGCCGGCGGCGATGATGGCGGCCAGACAGTCGAAATCCGCATTGGCATGGCCGGTAACGATGACCGGTGCCTCTTTGAGCGGCGGTTTGGAGGGGAAACTCATAGGTAAAGTTCTACTTTCACTTTAATTTTGGGAGCGGGATCGGGGATGGTGGGCGCGATGCACGGCCAGCAGGCGTTCGGCCTGGACGTGGGTATAGATTTCCGTGGCGCTGATGTCCGCGTGGCCGAGCAGGGTTTGCACCGTGCGCAGATCGGCCCCGCCATCGAGCAGGTGGGTGGCGAAGGAGTGGCGCAGACTGTGGGGCGAGATGCGCAGGGAGATGCCCGCGGCCTGGGCGTGGCGTTTTATGCCTTTCCATACGGCCTGCCGGGAGAGCCCGCGGCCGGAGCGGTTCAGAAAGATAAATTGCTCCTTGGGATGGAACGCGCCCCGGATCGTCTGCACGTAGGTGGAAAGAAACTCCTGGGCTAACGCGTGGATAGGGATAAGCCGCTCCTTGGAGCCCTTGCCGAAAACCCGCAACAGCCCGGCCTGGGCGTCGAAATCCGTCAGCGCAAGCCCGGTAAGCTCCGATACGCGAAGCCCGGCGGCATAGAGCAGTTCCAGCATGGTCCGGTCGCGATAGCCGAGCGGCGTGGCCGTGTCCGGGGCGTCAAGCAGCCGGGCCACATCGTCGCGGGAGAGCACGTCCGGGAGCAGACGCGGCAGCTTGGGATTTTCGATCAGGGCCGCCGGGGATTCGGGCAGCCAGGCTTCGTCGGCGGCATAGGCGAAAAAGCCGCGCAGGGCCGAAAGATGCCGGGCCAGGGATCGGCTGGCCAGTCCCCGCGAACGCAAATGCATGAGGTAGAGAAACAGCGTATCGTCATTGACGGTTTCGAGGTGGCCGTCATGCTCGTTTAAAAAAGTTAAAAAGCTTGCAAGGTCGGTGGAATAGGCGGCAATGGAGTGCTCGGCCAGCCCCTTGGCCACGACCAAGTGTTCCAGGTAGCGGTCCACCCAGGGATGGGATGGGACAGGGGGGGAAGTGTTTTCTGTGGGCATGACGGATACGCCAGGACTTCGTGACACGATTTCGCCCGGGATTCAACGTCTGATCCGATCGCAACGCAGATCCGGCGGCTAGGCTCGCCCCAGGAAGACTTTGCTGCCTGGCTCAACCGAGTGGTTACACCGGGCAACAGGAGCGGGGGGAGAAGGCCGATCGATACCATTGACCAATGCTTCGAATCTGTCAAAGAAGTGGCTGCGGAGGACATATCAAAGAAATTGCCAGGGAGAAAAAACTACACATATCGCCGTCGCAACAGACCTGATTGCGTCCGTTGTTCTTGGCCTGATACAGGGCATTGTCGGCCCGGCGCGGCATATCTTCGAGAGGGTTCCCCTGTCGTGACCGACCTGCTTGACACGGCCTTGACGACTTTTTTACTTCTGCGCTGCCGCGAGAAAGGAGACTCCACCACGGAACGTCATGTCGTCACTACCGCCTATGTCGGGCTGGGCTCCAATCTCGGAGATCGGGCGGCTACCCTGGAAGTGGCCCAGGAGCGTCTGGCCATGCTCCCCGGGGCAAGTCTCGCGGCGGCAAGCCCGATTTACGAAACCGAACCCTGGGGCGATGCCGACCAGCCGTTTTTTCTCAACCAGGTCGTGGCGCTTGGGCTTGCCGCCGACTGGACAGCCGGAAAACTCCTCGCCGCGCTTTTGAACATTGAAACAGCCCTTGGGCGCGTGCGTGGGGAACGTCGCTTCGGGCCGCGCACCCTGGACCTCGATCTGCTGCTTTTTGGCGACGCGGCCATTGACGAGCCCGACCTTGTCGTGCCGCACCCGAGGCTGCGGCAGCGCGCCTTTGTCCTCGTGCCCCTGGCGGATATCGCCCCGGGGGTGATCATCCCGGACGGGGAGGGCGGAAGCGTTGCGACAGCGCTTGCGAAAATCCCTTTCAAAATCGTTGGAAATACCGTAAGAGCGGGACATTGACCGGGTCCGCAAAGGACCTGCAAGGAGCGTTATGTATCGTTGGCTCATACTGATCGTGGCCGGCTTTATCCTCTATAAGCTTTTCCTCGGCGATCGGGGCCGTAAAAAGACCCAGGAAGCCGAAACGAAAACGCGCATGGCCGCCACCGGCGAGATGGTCAAGGACCCGGTTTGCGGCACCTATGTTCCGGCCGATGCCGACATTCGCGTTCGTGACGGCAACAAGGTCTACGCCTTTTGCAGCTACGAATGCCGCGACGCCTTCGTCAAGCGCCTGGAAGCCACCCGTACCGAGTCCGTCGAGCATGCCAAGGAAGCCGAGCATGCCGAAGAGGGCCGAGGTTAAAAGCCTCCAAGCCCTTTGTCCGGCGCGCACCGCTCTTTTTCACGGTGTCGGGCCCACGGGGCGCGGCGCGACGCGTTTCTGACTTTTTCCCTTCGGCGTCGCGGCCCATTGCGATGGAGGTCGTGGCCCTTGCGCCTTTTGCAGCATGCAGCAGACGTTTCATAACACCAAAGGCGCATCCCGCGACTGGGCGGAACGGCTGGTCCTGGCCGCCATCCTGATTGTCGCCGCCTGCCTGCGCCTGTATCACCTGGAAACGCCGACCATGTGGTGGGACGAAATCGTCGTCCCGCTGACAGCGCGTTTCCCGGTCTCCTACATCCTCGACTTCTCGCGCCACTGCGAGATGCACCCGCCGCTGTACCACCTTTTCATCAAGGCTGTGGAGTGGGCGGGGATCTCCGATTTCGCCTTGCGCCTGCCCTCGGCCTTGTGCGGACTGGCCGCGGTCTATGCCGCCTGGCGTCTTTTCAGCAGGCTCTACGACCGCGCGGTCGGGCTCGTTGCCGCGGCGTTTCTCGCCGGCAGCGCCATGCAGGTCTGGCATGTGCGGCAGGTACGGCCGTATGCCATCCTGACGCTGCTGTTCGTCTTTTCGCTCTATTTCTGCCTGCGGCTGCTTCGGGAGCGGCAAAACCGCGATCTCTACGCCCTGCTTGGGATCAACGCGGTCCTGTTGGGCCTGCATTACTTCATGTTCGAGGTCGTCTTTGCCGAGGGCGTCGTGCTCGTGGCCAACTGGCGGCCGCGCGGGCAGGGCCTCACCTTGCGGCAGCTTGTGGTTTTCTGTTGTGGTACGGCCATCGTGGCGCTGCCTGTGCTGCTCGTCTTTTTCCTGCCCAGCCAGACCACGCTGTCGATTTTTGCCGACAAGGGCACCTTTGCCGCTATCGGGCGGCTCATCCTCGCCTATGCGGCCGATGTGCTGTGGAGCCATGACGACACGGCCATGCGCCTGGTCATGGGCACCATCGTCGCCGTCGGCGGACTGGCCATGGCGCGGCGCGCCCCGCGCGAACTGGCCGCCTGCCTGCTCGTTGTGCTCATCCCGGCCCTGATCCTTTTTTTCATGCGCAAGACCGCCTATTTTTCGCCGCGCCATTTCCTCTACATGACGGTCGTGGCGGCCCTGTTCGCCGGCCAGGCAACGCGCTTTTTACCGCGTCCCGGCCTGTTCGGCCCGCCAGTTGCCTTGCTGCTCGCCATCACTGCGGCGGCCAACGTCTTTTTCACCCACCCGGACGCCTACTACCGGCCCACGAGCTACCATCATCCGGTTTTTGTCACGGACTTCAAACCCATGGCCCGGGAACTGGCCTGGAAGCTTCAGCCCGGGGAGGTGCTCGCCGCCTCGGACCCGGGCACGGTTAATGCCGTTTCCTGGTACCTGGACCGGTTTGTGGCCGACAATCCCTTCCGCGACCAGAAGCTCGACGCGGGCAGTCCGGATTTCACCCTGCGTTTTTTCGCGCCGTTTCATAATTGGGGACACCTGGGCAAAACCGAACAGGCTTTCACCATCGCCGTTGGCCCCATCAGCCGGACCGAGCAGGTCTTAAACGCCAAGATTTACGATCTGCCCATCCACCGGGAGCCGGCCCCGGTCATCACCGCCACGCCCTTTCATCTGCGACGGCGCGCCGCCTTTCCGGACTTCTACCGGCAGGTGACGGCCTTTTTGGATATGACCATCAACCCGTACTGGGGCGGAGAGGCCATCCCTACCCGCAACAGCCGACCGGCCGTTCTGGAATACCGGATCGACAACGCGGCCGGCGACGCGCCCCAGCAAATCCAGTGGATGATCGAATATAAAAACGAAGGGAAGGGCAGCACCATGGCTTTTTCGGCTCGGTTCGACGACGAGCCGGCCGTGCCGCTTTTCACGTCCGTTGGCCCGGACGGGCAGGGCGGCCGCATGGTGACGCTGGTGCGCGAAAAGCCCTACAAGGCCCTGACCTTGCGCCTGGAAACGGTCTGCGCTCCCTATACCGCCCGCTATCCCGGCGGCAATCTGGAGACTACCGCCTTTCGGGACTTCGACCTGGAAATCGTGCCGCTCGGACATTTCGATTCCCCGGTGCCGTTTGCCGTGCGCGAGACCGGGGGGCTCGGCAAGATCGAACACAGCGACGTCAACCTTTGGCGCTGGGGGCTCGGTCCCCAAAGCGGGCTGGCCTTCGATCTGCCACAGGCCGGGACGTACGCCCTCGAATGCGACTTCGCCAACGTCATCCCCGGGCAGACCGTGACGGTTAGCGTCAACGGGAAGGTGGTCGAAACCTTCGCCAACCTGCCGGCCGACGCCCGCGAGTCCCGCCGCATCCCCATCGCCGGACGCAAGGGACACAATACGATCGTCATCGCCTACAGTGACTGGAACCACGGCAAGACCACCTTCGCCGCCACGGACGTGCGGCCGATGGCCCTTTTCATCCGCAAACTGCGCTTGCTCCCCGGCTCGTGAGCCCGGCTCCGGGATGAGCCCATGCCGGTGTCCGGTTGCCGGCTGCCCGACCATGGGCTAAAAAAGGTCGAAGATCATCCCCGCAACCTCCATCCCCCAAGGCCCGCCGCCCATGATGAACACGCGCATCGTCGACGTGGCCATAAACGTCTTCGGCAAACCGGCCCAGACCGTGCTGTCCCTTCTGTCGTTGCTTAAGCATTCGGGCCGCTGGATCGACAAAGTTTACTTCATCGAGGAACGCGCCGCGGTCAATGAAGCCTTCGTCCATGGGGACATCCGACAGGTGCTCGGCGATCGGCTCGTGCATTTTCGCCCGCAGCTCATGAACTGGCGCTACGCCGTGGATCCGTCACGCCTGGGCGACACGGGCTACCGCCACAGCCTGCGCTACCAGTACGCCTTCGAACACACGGATAAGCGCTATCTGCTCCTTATCCACAACGACTGCGAGTTTATCGGCGACGCGGTCGGGCTGCTGCTCGGGCATATGGGCGGAAATATCGGCGTAGGGGAGGTGGGGCAGTGCTGGCTGTGTCCGGCCAAGCGCTTCGGGCATTGCGGACCCGGCCGCTACCTGGAATACCGGCCCGACTTCGCCCAACTTCGCGCCCTCTACGACGCCCTGCCGGCCGAGGTCTACCGCCGGCTGTATACCCAGGAGCCGACCGAGGAACTCATGCGCCATCCCTGGCCGCTGCCGGAATGCCGGCTCAACGAATATTGCTGTCTGATCAATATGGAGAGGGCCCGGCCGGCCACCTGCCCGCAGGGGCAGGCCCGACCGTTCGGGGCCTATGTCGACGTGGGCAATCCCGAGACCGGCAACGGCATCCTGGACATCGGCGTGGCCTGGTTCGGGGATATGGTCCGCCTGGGCCACACGTTTGGCCATGTTTCCCTGTCCCCGGTGTTGCGCCATACCGTCGGTGGACACAAGGCCCTTTTTGCGCCGGAATTATATGTGGAGCAGGAAGAAAAAGCCCTGGCCATCCTGGAATCCCGCTTCGGCGGCTCCCGAAACGACAACGCGGAGACGAAGTAATATGCCCCTTTTCACCATCGGCGAAAAATGTACGGGCTGCGGCCTTTGCGTGGCGGCCTGCCCGGCCAGTCTGGTCCGGCAGAAAGGGGAGGAACCGCCCCATGCCCTGGCCGGCCGCGAAGCGCACTGCATCCGCTGCGGTCACTGCGTCATTTCCTGCCCGACCGGGGCCTTTCACCATGCGCTTTTGCCCGAGGAGCAGTTCTCGCCGCTCAAAGGCCGGGAACTGCCGGACCTGGCCAGCCTGCGCCGGCTGCTCATGTCCCGCCGCTCCTGCCGCAACTTCAAGCCCCAGACGCTTTCCCACGAGGAAATCTTGGCGCTTATCGAGGCCGTGCGCCATGCGCCCACAGGGCATAACGCCCGGCAGGTGGGCTATGTGGTGGTGGACGGCCCGGAGCGCATGGACGTGGCGCGCCGCGGCGTGCTCGAGTGGATCGCGGCCGAGGTCGCGGCCGATACCCCGCGCGCGGCCGATCTGCATCTGGCCGGCGCGGCCCGGGCCATGGCCAAGGGCAGGGACGTGATTTTTCGCGGCGCGCCCCACGTGGTGGTGGCCCATGCGCCGGACGCCGGCATCACACCGGCCCTGGACGCGGCCAGTGCCGCCGCCTGGCTGGATATCGCCGCCGCGGCCGGAGGCTACGGGGCCTGCTGGTGCGGCTACCTGATCTTCGCTCTCGACGCCCATCCTCCCCTCGGCGCGCTCCTCGGCATGCCGGAAGGGCACAAGGGCTACGCGGCGCTGCTCCTCGGCAAGCCCGCCATTCGGCCGCTTGCCATTCCCCCCCGCGACATGCCGCCCGTGACGTTTTTTTGAGGATGAGGGGGAGGGTGCCTCCGGCGGCCAGGGGGAAACTTTTTGAAAAAAGTTTCCCCCTGGACCCCCTTCAAAAACTTTCAACGGGGATCATTCGATCACCGTGACCAGTCTCATTTACTC
>NZ_JBLODY010000103.1:0-10395 GCF_047785625.1 Solidesulfovibrio sp. C21 | reverse complement strand
GCGGCGTTTTTCAAATGGCGGGAATCCGAAAACTACCGAATCGGTACTTGGCGCTTCGGGCGCGAATAGGAAACGGGCGGTTAGACTGCGTCAGCCGGCTTGACTTCGGGCCACATAGGAAGACTTTTCACGGTAACGGTTACAACCCATTACCTACTTATTTTATTATAAAATTTAGGAAGGGGAGAGCGCGAGAGGGGAGAACCCTTTTTAAAGGGTTTCCCCTCTCGCACCTCTTTTCATCCTCGATTCTTCCCACATCACGCCAGCATGGCGAACAGGAAAAAAAGGCCGGCGCCGAGGAACATGGCGGCCGGCAGAGTAAAGATCCAGGCCATGGCGATGGAGCGCAGGGTGCTCATCTGCAACCCGCTTTTTCCGGCGGCCATGGTGCCGGCCACGCCCGAGGACAGGACGTGAGTGGTCGAAACCGGCAACCCCATGCCGTCGGCCAGGCCGATGGTGGCCATGGCCACCACCTGGGCCGCGGCCCCCTGGGCGTAGGACAGCTTGGTCTTGCCGATCTTTTCGCCGATGGTGACCACGATGCGCTTCCAGCCGACCATGGTGCCGACGCCAAGGGCCATGGACACGGCGAGCAGCACCCAATCCGGGGCGTATTCCGTGGGGCGGCGCAATATCTCGCGCCACTGCTGGAGTTTCTCCCGCTGCGCCGGCGGCGCATCGTCCGCCATGAGGCGCGAGGCGTCGTCGAGGCACAGGATGTCGGTCCGGACGTTCCAGCGATCGGTGGGCGGCAGGGCGGCGATGGAGCCGGCCTGGGCAAGGCTCACCTGAATGGCCTCGGCGGCCGCAACCGCCCCGCGCGGCCCGCAGGAGGCGGTCGGCGAATTCCTGGCCGGTTCCCGGTACTTGCCCGAGGCATAGGCTTTTTCAATCTCCAGGCGATGGGCGTTGAAGTAATCGGTGAACTGGGCCGCCACCTCGCGCACGGCCAGGACGTCCCGGCTCGGCGTATCGACGTCCAGGGCGTAGACGCCAGGCAAGATGCCGATGAGGATAAGCATGATGAGCCCCACGCCCTTCTGGCCGTCGTTGGAGCCGTGGGCCAGGCTGACCCCGAGGCCCGAGAGAATAAGCGCCACGCGCATGCCCAGGGGCGGCGGCGCGTCACCCTCCGGCGGCGCATGCAGGGTCTTGTTTTTCAGGTAGTGCCGCAGCAAAAGCAGCACGGCTCCGGCCAGGACAAAGCCTATGACCGGGGAGATGAGAAGCGACAGCCCCACCTCGATGGCCTTGTGCCAGTTGACGCCGGAGCCGGCCGGCAGGCCCTCGCGCACCGCGTTGGCGAGCCCAACCCCCAGGATGGCTCCGATCAGCGTGTGCGAGCTCGAAGCCGGCAGCCCCAGGTACCAGGTGCCGAAATTCCACAGGATGGCCGAGACCAGCAGGGAAAAGACCATGGCCAGGCCAAGGTTGGTGTTGACCGAGACGAGCAGGTCCACGGGAAGCAGGTGGACAATGGAATAGGCGACGGCGATGCCGCCCATGTGCACGCCGACGAAGTTGCATACACCCGAGAGCACGACGGCCGTGCGGGCGCGCAGGGATTTGGTGTAGATGACCGTGGCCACGGCATTGGCCGTGTCGTGAAAGCCGTTGACGAACTCGAAGGAGAGAGCGATTCCGAGAGATGCCACCAGGAGAAATATGGTGTGACCGTCGAAGCCGAAGAGGATGTGCATGCCGTACTCCGCGCGCGTTTCCAGTCGGGGAATGCCGGCCGGGCGAAGCCGGCCGTGGGGGATTGTGACCTGGGGTGACGGGAACTCGGGAAATTCCGTCGCATCAGGTCCCTTCCACGAGATGCACGAGCGCCTGTCTGGCCTTGAGTTCCTCGGCGGTAAAAAAGAAACCGTGCTTGCCGGCATATTCGATCAGTTCGTCGAGCGGCATGCCGCTGACCATGATCAGGTCGTCCTTGTTTCCACGCAGGTATTCGATAAAACGATCGATGGCATCCTGGCTCATGCGTACCTCCGGTTGACGTTGCGAAAACATGGCTACGAAGGTTTAGGCGCGCGGATATGGAGGGAATGTCAACACCCCGTGGCAATTGGGTGTTTCCGGCGTCCCCGGTTTGGCAAAATCCGTCCTTTCGTGCAATCAACGTCAATTTGCGGCCCGGACTTCATCTTTTCTTCATAATCGGGTGGTATCAACCCCACTGCCGCGCGGCGCCCGCGCCGCCAACGGACGAAAGGAGGCACTGTGGCGAACAAGATTTTCAAATATGAAGGGCTTCAGGAGCCGGACGTCATCGCCGAGTACCTGGAGGCTGTGCGGGACGGCTTCGCCAAAGGGGCCGTCACGCTCACCCAGGGCGAACAGATCATGGAACTTTTGCCCAAGGGCTTGGTGGCGGTCACCATCGAAGGCAAGCTCAAGGGCGAGGACCGCAAGCTCAAGATGACGTTTCGCTGGAAGGAGCGGGAAGGCGAATGCGACCTTCTCGACGCCCCCCTGCTGATCACGCCCCAGGACCCCAGCGATGCATGAGATCGAAACGAACTTCAAATTCCTCCTGGTCGAAGTCGAACGGCAGATCGAGGCGACACTGTCCGTCGTGGAAAAGCACGACGAACGCGCCATCGCCAAGATCGAGGCCCGCGACGATTATATCGACAACCTCAAAAGCGTCATCGAAAACGCCTGCTTCGCCACCCTGCATGGCGAAAAACGACCGAGCGCGGCCGAAGTGGCCTACATCCGCTCGTTCAACATCATCGGCAACAACCTGGAGCGGGTGGGCGACCACGCCGTCAACATCGTGCGCCAGACAAGGCACTACGACGACCCCGAATGCATCAAGCAATACGCCTATAAACCGTTCTTCGACGAGGTAAAACACGCCTTCGACTGGATGCCGCGAGCGGTGCTCGAACGCAACATGTCGGCGGCGCTCAAGATATGCCGTTGCGAGCTGCACCTGGACCGCCTGTACAAGGAGCAGTTCGACCGCATCCGCGACGAATTGTGCACCGGCTACCAGACCGGCGACCTTTTAACCACGCTTTTTATCTTCCGCTACCTGGAACGCATGGGCGATGCGCTCTTAAACATCGGCGAGGCGGCCATCTTCGGCATCACCGGCGACAAATTCAAGATTCACCAGTTCACGGCCTTAAAGGACATCCTGGCCGAAAGCGGCCACGAACTGCCCTTGTCCGAACTGGAATTCGAATCCATCTGGGGCACCCGGTCCGGCTGCCGCATCGGGCGCATCGCCGACCCGGCCCCGGGCGAGGACCTCTCCCGCCGCGACGTCATCTTCAAGGACGGCGACACGGCCAAGCTGCGCAAGGAAGCGGCCAACATAGAACACTGGGAGTCGCTCCTGCCCGGCCTGCCGCCCCGGGTCGAGGCTTTCCGGGAAGGCAAGAAATCAAGCTCCATGCTGGTGGAACTGCTGCCCGGGCAGACCATCCAGGACCTGGCCGTGGCCGGCGACCTGGATCTTTTGCGTCGGGCCCTTACCGCCCAGTGCCTGACCGCCGCGACGCTTTGGCAAAAGACCCTGGTGCGCGGGCCCATCGCGGCCGGATGCATGCCCCAGCTACGGGCCCGGCTCGGCGAGGTGCTGACCGTGCACCCCAATTTCGACGCTCCGTCCCGGTCCATCGGCGCCCTGCCCCTGCCGCGTCTGGAAACGGCCATCACCGCGGCCGAGGCAGTGGAGGAGAAGCTGTCCGCGCCGTTTACGATCTACATCCACGGCGATTACAACAGCAACAACATCCTCTACGACCTGGCCGCCGACCGCATCCACTACATCGACCTGCACCGCTCGGCCGACGCCGATCTGGCCCAGGACGTATCGGTCTTCATGATCTCCAATTTCCGCCTGCCGATCTTCGACGCCGAACGCCGGCGGGTGCTCAACACCGTCATTGTCGAGTTCTTCAACTTCGCCCGGTCGTTCGCCGCGAAACAAGGCGACACGACCTTTGAAATCCGGGTGGCGCTGGGGCTGGCCCGGTCGCTTATCACCTCGACCCGCTTCGAACTGAGCGAACGCTTTTCCAGACAGATGCTTTCCCGCGGCATCTACCTGCTCTCGCGGGTGGCCGGCCACGGCGGCGATCCGGCCGGTTTCCGGCTGCCCGTGGCCGCGGTCTGCTACTAACTTGCACATAAGCCTGACCAAGGGAGGATAGAATGAAGAGAATCGGCGTGGTGGGCATCCCCAAGGGATGGTCCACCCTGCGGCTCCTGGATAGCCTGGAACAAAAGACCGGGTTTCGCCTGTGCATCGACATGGCCGAGGTCCGGCTGGACCTGGAAACGGGCAAGGCGTTTTGCCAGGGGACCGACCTGACCGAACTCGACGCCATCATCGTCAAGAAGATCGCGCCGAGCTACTCTCCCGACGCCCTGGACCGCATGGAGATCCTGCGCTTTCTGCACGCGGGGGGCGTACCCGTCTTCTCCAACCCGGACAGCATGTTTCGCCTGATCGACCGCTTAAGCGGCACGGCGACCCTGCGCCTTGGCGGCATCCCCATGCCGCCGACGGTCATCACCGAGGACATCGAGGAGGCCGCCGACACGGTGACCAAGTTCGGCAAGGCCGTGTTCAAGCCGCTTTACAGCTCCAAGGCCCGGGGCATGACCGTCATCGAGGACACCCCCGAGGCCCGCGAGGAGATCGCCGACTACAAGGCGGCCGGCAACCAGGTCATGTACATCCAGAAGATGGTCTCCCATGCCGGAGGCCACCTGGACCTCGGCGTCTCGTTTTTGGGCGGCAAATACCTGGCCACCTACGCCAGGCAGGGCAGCGGCACGTCCTGGGACACCACCACCCGCACCGGCGGCCATTACGTGCCCCACTCCCCGTCCGACGCCATCATCGCCCTGGCCCACAAGGCCCAGTCGCTTTTTCCGGACATGGCCTTTACCTGCGTGGACGTGGTGGAAACCCCGGATGGGGCGGCCATTTACGAAGTCTCCGCCTTCGGCGGCTTCCGGGGACTGCTTGACGCCTGCGGCATCGACGCGGCCGAAGCCTATGCCGACTACGTTCTGGAGAAAATCGCATGACCGCCCTGACCAGCATTGCCGACATCATGGCCCCGATTCTCGAGGAATCGCCCATCACCCACCGTCTGGAGGTCACCTTCGACGCGGTGACCGTGATCGTCTCCTCCAATTCCAAGGCGCTGATCGACAAGCTCGCCAACTACTACCGCGACTTCATCGGCGGCGGCGGGGCCATCACCATTCCGGTCACGGCCATCGAGGCCGGCCCCCCGAATTTCGACCTGCCCTTCGCCACCAAGCAGCGCGAACCCGGCAAGACCAAGCTCAAGGAAGCCTTCATTGACGTGCAGGACGGCCGGGTGGTCAAGAAGCTCCTGACCGGGCTGGTCTTTCTTTTCGGCCGTGGCGACAACTATGCCGTGGGCCCCTGCATCGAAAACGACAACCAGGTCGTCAATTTCATCAACAACCGCTTCATCGAGCACTGCCTCAAGACCGGGGCCCTGCTCTTTCACGCCGCCGGCGTGGCCGAAAAGGACTCCGGGCTGGTCATCTCCGGCTTTTCCGGGGCCGGCAAGTCCACCCTGGCGCTGGAAATCATGCGCCACGGCACCATGTTTATCAGCAACGACCGGGTGATGGTCTCCAAAAACGGTGACGGGTCACTGACCATGACCGGCGTGGCCAAAATGCCCCGGGTCAACCCGGGCACGGTGCTCAACAACCCGAACCTGGCCCCGGTCATGGACGAGGCTGACCGCAAGCGCTTTTCCGCCCTGCCCGAAGCCGAGCTGTGGGACCTGGAGCACAAGTACGACGCGTTTATCGACGAGTGCTTTGGCCCGGGCCGGTTCAAGCTGGCCTGCCCCATGACCGGGCTGGTGGTCCTGCGCTGGAAGCGAGACACCTCGCCCATGACCGCAAACCGCGTCGACCTGCGCCAGCGCCGCGACCTCATGGCCGCGTTCATGAAGGACGTGGGCCTGTTCTACGAATTCGAGGACGCGTCCGAACCCTCCATCGCCAGCCAGAACGCCTACCTCGATCTTTTGGGCGACCTGCCTGTGCTCGAGATCGACGGCGGCGTGGATTTCCACAAGGCGGCCGAAGCCTGCCTCGCTTTTTTAAAGGAAACACAGTCTTAGGACGGCCTCGCGGGGGATGTGCCGGCGCGCATCCTCCGCGAGACCAGCCCGGTACATGACGGCCTTCCGGCATCGCCTTTCCCGCCGCCCGGCGGCATTGCCGCCGGTTGTTGTGTTCGCTGTCTTTCGTAACGACGCGGAGCCCCTATGACCGATCCCAAATTCACGGCCGCTGACGTCCGGGAACCCCTTGCCGGCCCATCCGGACAGACCGGCCTCAGCCTTGGCCCCGAAGAAGAGTTCGTCAAAAACCTCGAACACTTCGTGCAAAAGGCCCACGCCTTCGGCGGGCTGGCCCACCAGAAAAAAATTACCGCTTATGACGCCTACAAGCACCTGGAAGGCCTGTGGCTGCAGGTCTCGGCCCTGGGCGCGCACCTAAACGAACCCGAGCCCCAGCCCAAATCCGCCATGGCGGGACTCACCGCCCAGGAAGCCGGGGAACGCCTGCGCCAGTACGGCCCAAACCAGGCCGCCACGGCCAAGCGCATCACGCTTTTCGACCGCATTTTCGACGCGGTCAAAAATCCGCTGGTGCTGCTGCTGCTCGTGCTCGGGGCCATCTCCTACGCCACCGACGACGTCCGTTCGGCCGTGGTCATCATCGGCATGGCCCTCATGGGCGTGGTCCTCAAGGTCATCCAGGAGGCCAAGGCCGACACCGCCGCGGCGGAACTCAAAAAGATGGTCCATACCACGGCCACGGTGCTGCGCGACGGCAAGCAATGCGAGATCGCCCTGGCCGGCGTGGTGCCCGGGGACATCGTGCTTTTGGCCGCCGGCGACATGGTGCCGGCCGACGTCCAGCTCCTGCGGGCCAAGGACCTGCACATCAACCAGGCCATGCTGACAGGCGAGGCCCTGCCCGTGGAGAAATCCACCCGGCCGGCCGACCAGCCGCCCCCGGACGGGGAAAGCGGCCTTGGCGACCCGGCCATGTGCTTCATGGGCACCAACGTCGTGTCCGGCTCGGCGGCGGCGGTGGTCACGGCCACCGGGGCCAAGACCTATTTCGGCGGCATCGCGGCCAAGCTGTCGCAAAAGCGCGTGGAAACCGATTTCGATCGCGGCATCAAGGGGTTCACCACGCTGATGCTGCGCTTCATGCTGGTCATGGTGCCCTTCGTCTTCGTGGTAAACGGCGCGACCACCGGCAACTGGATGGGGGCGTTCATGTTCGCCCTGGCCGTGGCCGTGGGGCTGACCCCGGAAATGCTGCCCATGGTGGTGACGGTGTGCCTGTCCAAGGGGGCGCTGGCCATGTCCAAGCACAAGGTCATCGTCAAGCGCCTGGACGCCATCCAGAACTTCGGGGCCATCGACGTGTTGTGCACGGACAAGACCGGCACGTTGACCCAGGACAAGATCATCCTGGAGAAATACCTCGACATCAAAGGCGAGGAGGACTGCTCGGTCCTGGAATACGCCTACATCAACAGCAAGCTGCAAACCGGGCTTCGAAACGCCCTGGACCTGGCCGTCATCGATACCGGCGACGAAGCGGGCAGCACCATCGACCCGTCCCAGTACGAACTGCTCGACGAGATCCCCTTTGACTTCATGCGTAGGCGCTTGAGCGTCATCGTGCGCGACAAGCGCACTGACAAGGCGGTGCTCATCTGCAAGGGCGCGGCCGAGGAAGTCTTCGCCCACAGCCGCACCTACCTCAAAAAGGGCGTCATCAAGCCCCTGGAAGGAACCCATCTGGAAACGCGGCAAAAGCTCGTCCACGACCTCAACGACGACGGTTTCCGCGTGGTGGCCCTGGCCTACAAGGAAGTGGACGGTTCGCGCCGCGACTTCGCCGTGGCCGACGAGTGCGACATGACGCTGATGGGCTACCTGGCCTTCCTCGACCCGCCCAAGGACACCGCCGCCGACGCCCTGGCCGCCATGGTCGCCCACGGCATCAAGCCCAAGATCTTGACCGGCGACAACGCCGTCATCACGGCCAAGATCTGCCGGGAAGTCCGCTTCGACGCCGGCGAACACCTGGTCACCGGCGACCAGGTGGCAAAAATGTCCGAGGAGGAACTCCACGAGGCGGTCACGACCTGCCACGTGTTCGCCAAGCTCGATCCCATGCAGAAGGAGCAGATCGTCACGGCCCTGCGCCAGACCGGCCACGTGGTCGGTTTCATGGGCGACGGCATCAACGACGCTCCGGCCCTGCGCGCGGCCGACGTCGGCATCTCCGTGGATTCGGCCGTGGACGTGGCCAAGGAATCGGCGGACATCATCCTGCTGGAAAAAAGCCTGCACGTGCTGGAACACGGCGTGCTGGAAGGCCGCAAGATCTTCTTCAACATCACCAAGTACATCCGCATGGGGGCCAGTTCCAACTTCGGCAACATGTTCAGCGTGCTCGGGGCCAGCGCCTTTTTGCCCTTCCTGCCCATGCTGCCGATCCAGATCCTGGTCAACAACCTCATGTACGACTTCTCCCAGACCGCCATCCCCACCGACAACGTGGATGCCGACATCTTAAGCAAGCCACGGCGCTGGCGCATCGACGACATCCGGCGCTACATCCTTTTCCTCGGCCCGGTCAGCTCGCTTTTCGACTACGTCACCTTCTTCATCATGATCCACTTCTTCGGGGCCTGGCACAATGCGGCGCTTTTCCAGACCGGCTGGTTCATCGAATCGCTTTTGTCCCAAACCATCATCGTGCACGTGATCCGCACGGACAGCATCCCGTTCCTGCAAAGCTGGTCGAGCGTGCCGCTGGGGCTTACGACCATCTGCATCTGCATCGTCGGCATCTGGCTGCCGTTTTCCCCCTTGGCCGGCACCTTCGGCCTGGTCGTACCGCCGACAAGCTACTGGGGATTTATCGCCTGCGTCATCTTCGGCTACATGTGCCTGGCCCAGGTGGTGAAATCCTGGGTGGTGCGGCGCATCCAGTCAGGCTGTGCCACGGCGTAGGATACCGCAAGGACATCCGGGGGAGGGACTTGTTTGAAAAACCTCCCCCAATCCCCTCCTCAAAAACCGTTTATAATCCAATAACCTTTCGCCCGAAGCTTCGGCTCCATCTCGCATAACTTCTGCTATGGGATCCTTGTTGCGAAAGCCACCCGGCCCGGCGTAGGTTGCCCTGCGCCCGCAGCCGTAACGCCGTTTGCGGCATATCCCCGGTAGTGCGGAGAGGAGAACGCATCCATGAAAAAATTCTCACAGCTCAGTGAGCCGGAAATTCTGGCCCTGGCCATCTCCCTGGAAGAGGGAGACGAGCGCATCTATGCCGAGTTCGCCAACCGCCTGCGCGACACCTATCCGGCCACGGCGGCGGTGTTCGACGGCATGCAGGCCGAGGAATCCACGCACCGGCGGCGGCTGACCGACCTGTTCAAGGCGAAATTCGGCCAGCACATCCCGTTGATTCGCCGCCAGGACGTCAAGGGATTCATCCAGCGCAAGCCCATCTGGCTCGCGCCCGAACTCAAGCTCGAAGCCGTGCGCAACTTCGCCGCCGATATGGAAGGGGAAACGCTGCTTTTCTACGAGAAGGCGGCGGCTAGGACCCAGGATGTCGATATCCGCCGGCTCCTCGACGATCTGGCCCAGGCCGAACGCAAGCACGAAGCCCGGGCCGAACATCTGACCGAAACCAACCTGAACGCGACAGCCCGGGAAACCGAGGCCGCCACCCAGCGCCGCCTGTTCGTGCTGCAAGTCGTCCAGCCGGGTCTGGCCGGACTCATGGACGGCAGCGTGTCCACCCTGGCCCCGGTCTTTGCCGCGGCCATGGCCACCCACGACAGCTGGCAGGCCTTTCTGGTCGGTCTGGCCGCATCGCTTGGCGCGGGCATCAGCATGGGATTCGCCGAGGCGCTTTCCGACGACGGCAGCATGACCGGGCGGGGGCATCCCTGGCTGCGGGGCGTCGTCTGCGGCCTTATGACCACCCTTGGCGGCATCGGCCACACCCTGCCCTTCCTCATCCCCCACTACGGCATGGCCATGACCGTCGCCTTCGCCGTGGTGGCCCTGGAACTGGCCGCCATCACCTGGATCCGGGCCAAATACATGGACACCCCGGTCTTCTCGGCCGCCGTGCAGGTCGGCCTCGGCGGCGCGCTGGTCTTCGCTACCGGCATGTTGATCGGCAGTGCATAGGGGGAAGGAGAGGAGAAGGACTCCGGGGGAGGGAACTTTTTGAAAAAAGTTCCCTCCCCCGGACCCCCACCCTCAAAAACTTTCAAAGGGTGAAGGTGCGGTGGGGCTGACGGACGAAGAACAG
>NZ_JBLODY010000102.1:0-10402 GCF_047785625.1 Solidesulfovibrio sp. C21 | reverse complement strand
GGGAGGGAGGGGGTCTGGGGGAGGGGACCCTTTTTTGCAAAAAAGGGTCCCCTCCCCCAGCAGCGCAACCTGTCCAGATACAAATAAATGACCGGCGTGGTGTAGAGCGTCATGGCCTGGCTGACGAGCAGTCCGCCGGCGATGGCGATGCCGAGCGGCCGGCGCAGTTCCGCTCCCGAGCCCGTGCCGAGCGCCAGGGGCAGCGCGCCCAGGAAGGCGGCCATGGTGGTCATCATGATCGGCCGGAAGCGTTTGAGGCAGGCTTCGTAGATGGCGTCGCGCGGGGACAGGTCGCGCTCGCGCTCGGCGGAAAGGGCGAAATCCACCAGCATGATGCCGTTTTTCTTGACGATGCCGATCAAGAGAATGATGCCGATGACGGCGATGATGGTCAGGTCCATGTGAAAGGCCCACAGCGCGGCCACGGCCCCGAGCCCGGCCGACGGCAGGGTCGAGAGGATGGTCAGCGGGTGGACGGTGCTCTCGTAGAGGATGCCGAGCACGATGTAGACCGCGATCAGGGCGGCCAGGAGCAGCAGCGGCTGGGTGGACAGTGAGCTTTTGAAGGCCTCGGCCGTGCCGGCGAAGGTGCCGCGCACCGAGGACGGCAGGTGCAGCGTCCGGGTCGCCGCCTCGATGGCCGTCGACGCCTGGGACAGGGCCACACCCGGAGCCAGGTTGAACGAGACGGTGGCGGCCGGGAACTGCCCCTGGTGATTGACCGAAAGCGCCGCCTCGCTCGGGCGGAATTTGGCCACCGAGGCCAGCGGCACCTGCGCGCCGTCCTTGCCGGCCACATAGATCTTGCGCAGCCCCTCGGGGTCCTGCAAGTCGCGCGGCGTGACCTCGAGCACCACATGGTACTGGTTCTGGTCGGTGTAGGACACGCCGACCAGGCTCTGGCCGAAGGCGCTGTAGAGCGCCGCGTCCACGGCCGCGGTCGTCACGCCCAGGCGCGCGGCCGTGTCCCGGTCGACGTCGACAAAGGTCATCAGCCCGTTGTCCTGCTGGTCGGCGCTGACGTCGGTGAGCCCGGGCAGCTTCTTCATGGCCGCCTCGACCTTGGGCACGGCCGCCACCAGATCGGGAAAACTGTCCGAGAGCAGCGTGTACTGGTAGAGCGCCTTGCCCGGCCGGCCGCCCATACGCAGCTCCTGGGCCGGCATGAGAAACGCCGGCGCGCCGGGAATGGCGGCCAGGGCCCTGCGCAACCGGCCCATGGTCACGGCCAGGGGCGGACGCTTGTTTTTGGGCTTCAGGGAAATGAACATCTGGGCCGAGTTGGTGCCGCCGCCACCGGGTCCCCCGCCGCCCCCGGTAAAGCCCGTCACCGAGGCAACGTCCGGGTCGGCTCCGATGACCTTGATCACGGCCCGCAGCTTTTTCTCCATGGCCTGGAACGACGTGTCCGGCGCGGCCTGGATGAACCCCATGACCCGGCCGGTATCCTGTTCCGGGAAAAAACCCTTGGGAATGGCCACGTAGAGCCAGATCGCGCCGGCCAGCGCCCCCACCGTGGCCGTGAGCATGAACCTCGGGTGGGACAGGGCGAAGGAAAGGCTGCGCTCGTAGCCGCGATGGAGCCAGGCAAAGGCCCGGGCCGTCAGTCCCGGCTTGTCGGAAGCTTTTTTCACGGTCGTGCGCAGTAGCATGGCGCACAGAGTCGGGGTGGAGGTAAGCGACAGCACAAGCGATATGAGGATGGCGATGGAGAGCACCATGGCGAATTCGCGGAAAAGCCGGCCCACCATGCCGCCCATGAGCAGGATCGGGATAAAGACCGCCACCAGGGACACGCTCATGGAGACCACGGTGAAGGCCACTTCCTTGGAGCCCAGAAGCGAGGCCGCGCGCGGGGCCATGCCCTGCTCCATGTGCCGGGCCACGTTTTCCACCACCACGATGGCGTCGTCGACCACGAAGCCGGTGGCGATGGTCAGCGCCATGAGCGACAGGTTGTCCAGGGAGTAGCCCAGCAGGTACATGACCGCGAAGGTGCCGACGAGGGAGGCCACCGTGGCCACGGCCGGAATCAGCGTGGCCCGGGCGCTGCCGAGAAACACGAACACCACCAGGATGACCAGCAGGCAGGAGATGATCAGCGTGCGCTCGACCTCGGCCAGGGAGGCCCGGATCGGCGGACTGCGGTCCATCTCCACGGAGACGCCCACATCGCCGGGCAGGGAGGCCTTGAGCTGGGGGAGCAGCGCTTTGACGTTGTCCACGGTCTCGATGATGTTGGCCCCGGGCTGGCGGAAGACGATGATCATGACCGACGGCTTGCCGTTGACGAAGCCGGCCGTGCGCACGTCCTCCACCGACGGCGTGACCGTGGCCACGTCGGTCAGGCGCACGGCCGCGCCTTTTTTATAGGACAGGATCAGCGGCTGGTACTCCCAGGCCTTGTGGAGCTGGTCGTTGGTCTCCACCTCGTAGGAGCGATCCCCGGCCTCGATGCGGCCCTTGGGCTGGTTGACCGTGGTCTTGGTCAGCATGCTTTTGACGTCGGCGAGGCTTAGCCCCTTGGCGGCCAGGGCCGCCGGATCGACGTTGACGCGCACGGCCGGAAGCGCGCCGCCGCCCACGAACACCTGTCCCACGCCCTCGACCTGGGACAGCTTTTGCTGGAGCACGGTGGAGGCCACGTCGTACATCCTGGCTCGCGACACCGTGTCGGAAGTCAGCGCCAGGACCATGATCGGCGCATCGGCCGGATTCATCTTCCGGTAGGTGGGGTTCTGGCGCAACGTGGAGGGCAGATAGCCCATGGCCGCGTTGATGGCCGACTGGACGTCGCGGGCCGCGCCGTTGATGTCGCGGTCGAGGTCGAACTGCAAATTGATGCGCGTCGATCCCCGGCTGCTTTGGGAGGTCATCTCGGTTACGCCGGCGATGCGGGCGAACTGGCGCTCCAGCGGCGCGGCGACCGAGGTGGCCATGGTCTGGGGCTCGGCCCCGGGCAGTTGGGCCGAAACCGAGATGGTGGGGAAATCCACCTGGGGCAGGGCCGCCGCCGGCAGCAGCTTGAAGGCGATGGCCCCGGCCAGGATCAGGGCCATGGTCAAAAGCGTGGTGCCGACGGGACGGCGGATGCACAACTCGGGAAGGGTCATGACGTATGCACCGCCTCGTCCCGGGGGGGCGCCTCGCGGCGACGCCGGGCCAGGCGCTCGAAGAAGAGGTAGATCACGGGCGTGGTGTAAAGGGTCAGCACCTGGCTCACGATCAACCCGCCGACGATGACGATGCCCATGGGCCGGCGCAGCTCGGACCCGACGCCCGTGCCGAGGGCCAGGGGCAAGGCGCCGAGGAGCGCGGCAAAGGTGGTCATCATGATCGGCCGAAAGCGCAACAGACAAGCGTCGTAGATGGCGTCACGCGGGGCCTTGCCCTCCTCGCGCTCGGCGGAAAGGGCGAAATCCACCATCATGATGCCGTTTTTCTTCACGATGCCGATAAGCAGGATGATGCCGATGACGGCCATGATCCCGAGGTCCTCGTGGAAGAGGATGAGGGCCCACAGGCCGCCGATGCCGGCCGAGGGCAGCGTGGACAGGATCGTCACCGGATGGATGAAGCTCTCGTACATGACGCCGAGCACGATGTAGACCGTGATCAGGGCGGCGAGGATCAAAAGCGGCTCGTTTTTGAGCGAATCCATGAACGCCCTGGCCGCGCCCTGGAACGAACCCACAATGCTGGCCGGTACGTTCAGTTCCGCCTTGACCGTGTTCACCGCTTCCACCGCGTCCCCCAGCGAATGCCCCGGGGCCACGTCGAAGCTTATCGTCGCGGCCGGAAACTGGCCCTGCCTGTTTATGACCAGCGGCCCCGTGCCCTCGGACACCTTGGCCACGGCCGAAAGAGGCACTTGCGCGTCGCCCGTGCCGGGGAGGCGGATGCGAGAGAGCGCGTCCGCCCCTTGGGCCATGTCGGTCGCGAGCCCGATCACCACCTTGTATTGGCTGAGCTCCGTGAACATGGTCGATATCTGGCGCTGGCCGAAAGCGTCGTAGAGGATGTTGTCCACGTCCGAGGGCGTGATGCCGTAGCGGGCGGCGGCCACCCGGTCGATGTCGATGTTGTAGCGCAGCCCGCCCTCGGCCAGGTTGCTGCCGACGTTGCGCACGGCCGGCATTTTGGACAGCGCCGCCACGAAACGCGGCGTCCAGACCGAAAGTTCGGAGGAACTCGGTGTGTCCAGGGTGTACTGGTACTGGGCCTGGGCGGCGCGCACGTCCACGCTCAGGTCCTGCACGGGCATAAGCGTCACGGTGATGCCGGGCACGGTCTTGGCCCGCTCCTCGAGACGCCTGGCCACGGCCGCGGCGTCGGCGTCGCGCTCGGCCTTGGGCCTAAGCACAAGGGACAACCGGCCGGTGTTGAGGCTGGCGTTGGTGCCGTCCCCCCCGACGTAGGAGGCGACCGTGACCACGGCCGGGTCCTGGGAAAGGACATGGGCCAGATCCTGCTGGCGCTGGCCCATGGCCGCAAACGACACCGTGGGCGGGGCCACGGTCACGCCCGAGATAATGCCCGTATCCTGGACCGGGAAAAAGCCCTTGGGCACGTAGATGTAGAGCAGGACGGTGAGGACAACGGTCGCCAGGGCCACGAGCAGGGTCAGGGTCTGGTGGCGCAGCACCACGGTGAGCGTGCGGCCGTAGCCGGCGATGGCCCGATCGAAAACAACCTGGGTGGCCCGGAAGAAGCGGCTGCCGCCGCCGGCTCCGGCGTGGCCGAGCATGCGGCCGCACATCATGGGGGTGAGCGTCAGCGACACCACGGCCGAAAAAAGGATCGTCACGCCAAGGGTCACGGCGAATTCACGGAAAAGCCGCCCCACCACGTCGCCCATGAATAAAAGCGGAATGAGCACGGCGACAAGGGAAATGGTCAGCGACAGGATGGTGAAGCCGATCTGCCCGGCCCCGTCGAGGGCCGCCTGCATGGGCGAGGCGCCGTCCTCCACGTGGCGGGCCACGTTTTCGATCATGACGATGGCGTCGTCCACCACGAAGCCGGTGGAAATGGTCAGCGCCATGAGCGTCAGGTTGTTTAGGCCATAACCGAGCAGGTACATGACGCCGAAGGTGCCGACAAGCGACAGCGGCACGGCCACGGCCGGAATGAGCGTGGCCCGGGCGTCGCGCAAAAAGACGAAGATGACGCCGACGACCAGGACCACGGCCAGAAGCAGTTCGATCTGCACGTCCTCGATGGAGGCGCGGATGGTCACGGTGCGGTCGGCCATGGTGGCGAGGTCGACGGCGGCCGGCAGCGAGGCGCGAAGGCTCGGCAGGATGGCCTTGACCCGGTCCACCACGGCGATGACGTTGGCCCCGGGCTGGCGCTGGATGTTGAGCACGATGGCCGGCTTGCCGTTCACCCAGGCGGCCTGCCGCACGTCCTCGGCCCCGTCGGTCACCGTGGCCACGTCGGACAGGCGCACCGGCCGGCCGTTTTTGTACGACACGATCAGCGGCCGGTATTCCTTGCTGGTCAAAAGCTGGTCGTTGGCCCCGAGGATGGAGGACTGGTGGGGACCGTCGAAGCCGCCCTTGGCCTGGTTGACGTTGGCCGTGGCCACGGCCGTGCGCACCGCCTCCAGGGTGATGCCGTAGGCGGCCAGGGCCGTCGGGTTGGCGGCGATGCGCACGGCCGGACGCTGGCCGCCGGCCACGCTCACGAGCCCCACGCCCGAAAGCTGGGAAATTTTCTGGGCCAGCCGTGTGTCGGCCAGGTCCTGGACCTCGGTTAGGGGCAGGGAATCGGAGGTCAGCGCCAACGACAGGATGGGCGTGTCGGCCGGATTGACCTTGCTGTAGACCGGGGGCGTCGGCAGGTCGTCCGGGAGCAGGCTGGAGGCGGTGTTGATCGCCGCCTGCACCTCCTGCTCGGCCACGTCCAGGGACAGGGACAGAGCGAATTGCAGGGTGATGATCGAGGCCCCGCTGGAGCTGACCGAGGTCATCTGGGTGAGCCCCGGCATCTGGCCGAACTGGCGCTCCAGGGGCGCGGTCACGGCCGAGGCCATGACGTCCGGGCTGGCTCCGGGATAGAGCGTGCGGACCTGGATGGTGGGGTAATCCACCTGGGGCAGGGCCGAGACCGGGAGCTGGTAATAGGCCACGGCGCCGGCCAGGATCACCGCCACCATGATAAGCGTGGTGGCGACCGGCCGCACGATGAACGGGCGGGAGAGGTTCATGATTTATCGGCCGCCGCACTGCCCGGGTTCTTGATGGCCACTTTCGCGCCGTCGCGCAGCCTGTCCGCGCCCTCGACCACGACCGTCTCGCCCGCACTCACCCCGGAGGCGATCACGACGTCCGTGCCCACGGCCATGTCCGTGGTCACGGCGCGGTCGCTGGCGGTATCGCCCTTGCCGACAACGAACACATGCGCTCCCTTGGGCCCGCGCAGCACGGCCGAAGCCGGCAGCAGGATCACGTTCTTCTTCTTTTCCAGAAGCAGTTCGGCGTTGACGAACTGGTTGGGGAAAAGCGCCTCGTCGGTATTGGGGAAAATGGCCCGCAGCTTGACCGTGCCCGTGGCGGTGTCGATCTGGTTGTCCGTGGTCTCGAGGGTGCCTTCGGCCAATTTTTCGGTCATGGTGCGGTCGTAGGCGGCAACCGACAGCTTTTCCCCGGCGCGCATACGCTTGCGCACGGCCGGAAGCTGGTCCTCGGGCAAGGTGAACAGAACGCTTATGGGCGACATCTGGGTGATGACGCAAAGCCCGGAGGAGTCGGCGGACCGGATCATGTTGCCGGGATCGATCTGGCGCAGGCCCACCCGGCCGGAAATGGGGGCCGTGATGCGGCTGTATTCGATCTGGAGGTTGGCGTTGTCGATCTGGGCCTTGTCCGAGCGCACCGCGCCCTCGTACTGGCGCACCAGGGACGCCTGGGTGTCCTTGGTCTGGCCGGCCAGCATGTCCTTTTGGACCAGGTTGCTGTAGCGCGCCAGATCGGCCCGGGCGTTTTCCAGAAGCGCCGTGTCCTTGGCCAACTGGCCCGCATATTGGTCGCGCTGGGCCATGAAGGCACGCGGGTCGATCTGGGCCAGCAATTCGCCGGCCTTGACGTGCTGGCCTTCCTTGAACAGCACCTTGGTCAGTTCGCCGTCCACCCGGCTCTTGACCGTGACGGTTTTAAGCGGCGTGACCGTGCCTATGCCGGAAAGGGTCACGGGCGCGTCGCCGAGCCTGGCTGTGGCCGTGGTCACGGTCACCGTCATGGACATGCCGGGAGGCGGCCCCGAAGGTCTGGCCTCGCCCGAGCGTTCGTCCAGGCGCCAAAGCGCCCCCGCGGCCAGCGCCAGAAGCGCCGCGAAAGCCAGAAATTTGATGGGCCCGCGCGCGGCCCGGCCGTCGGTACGTATCGGCATGACGGACATCCTTGTCGTTTAGGCAATCGCCCGTAAAATACCCGAATATTCGCGTTGCCTCACCCACGTCGTAATCGGAGGGCGAAAGGTTACATGAGCGTGTTGCGGGACGCCAGCGACAAGCGGCCTGCTTTCCAAATCGTCAGAAAGATCGGCCGATAGTGACGTGCACGATGCGGCTTACACCCGGCTTGCGCAGCCCGCCGCCATCCCGGAAAGCACGACCAGCGTTTCGAGCACCGTCGCTTCAAGCAGGTACATGGTGACGCCCGGCCAGGAAAAAAAGCCGGAGCGTCCCGGCGAAACCCGGCCGCGACCAAGGTCAGGTGCTCGAAATCCAGGGGCACGAACACGAGATTTTGCGGTGCGGCGATACCCGCTTCGGCCAACCGTTGGCGTTTTTGCGCCTGGGTCGCGGGATGGTCAACTTCGAAAATCCGGCTGTTCCGGTCTGCCGTGCGGTAGGCGCTGCGAAGCGACATGGGGAAGGCTCCTCCGTTTGGGCCGAACATAAACCCTGGCGTTGCGTCAGGCTCAAGGGGAAAATGCCCGGCCCGGACAATCCGACGTTTTTGCAGCCCCTGCCGGCAAAAATGTCAGGGCGGTGACGCGATTTCCGGGGGCGGCGGAAGTGGGATCAAATAAAGGAACAAGGCGCGGCGGCAGGTTGCGCCCGGGAGGACGCGATGACGTGGCGGCGACGGTTGCAAAAGGCCGGACGGCCTCCTGCAACCCGCCGGATGAGGGACCCCGGCCTAGATGGCTCCGCTGAAGCGTGCGAAGCTCATGCATTCAAACCGGTTGGAAAACGGGCACGGCTCCTTGGCAAACCACTTCCGCTTCGGGCACCAGTACGCTTTCTTGAAAGGTTCGTTGCACCCGGAGGGGGTGATTGCCTTGCGGGAGTGCGAGCCGATGTGCATCCTGCCATCCGTGTGGGCGAAGTTGATGACGGCCATGACGTCACCTCCGTTTCTTTTCGCATTGCATAAGGCGGACCAAATGCGTTGAACGGTGCCCATAACTTGTTCATATCACAACAATTATGCCCTATATCCCACCCCGGGCGCCGGCCCTGGCGCGCCGGCCGGATTTGATCTATTGAGCCACACAACCCATTCGCCATGCCGGATACCACCGGCCGGCAAAGGAGGACGCCTTGGGACTTTTGGCTGCCAGCGGCGGATTCACCCGCTACAGGATCGTCGGCGAGGTGAAGGACGACATCCTGCGGGAAGCCCCCGACCGCCTCAAAAAATACGCTTTCGTGGACATTGACGGCACCGCCGACGAACGTTCCTTCGGCTGGGTCGCCTTCGAGGATTACCTCGACACCGAGTGGCGCACCGCGCCGCCGGAAAAAGGCCACTACCTGGCCTTCTCCCTGCGCCTGGACACGCGCCGCATCTCCCCGGCCGTGCTCAAAAAACACCTGCGCCTGGCCCTTGACCAGGAAAAGGAACACAACCAGGCCGCAGGCAAAAACTTCGTCTCCAAGGACCGCAAGAAAGAAATCGCCGAGCGGATCAAGCTCCACCTCATGGCCCGGTCCCTGCCCATCCCGGCCGTGTTCGAAGCCGTGTGGAACACCATGGATCACGTCATCTGGCTGTGCTCCACCAACGGCAAGGTGCAAACGCTCTTCGAAGACCTCTTCACCCTGACGTTCGAACTGCACCTGGAACCGCAAACGCCGGCCTACCTCGCCGAACGCATCCTCGGCGTGGAACGCGGCCTGGCCCTCGAACACGTCGAACCCAGCGAGTTCGGCGGGAATGGATAGAGAGGAAGAGAGAAAAGATGCCTCCGGCGGCCAGGGGGAAACTTTTTGAAAAAAGTTTCCCCCTGGACCCCCTTCAAAAACTTTCGATAGGGGGCATCGGGGGCGACCCGATACGTTCTTGGGGAGAAGTCCTTATCTTTCGGATTGATAGAGCTGAAACTGTTGTTTGTGCGCCAGGCTGGCCATACCGCACGCCCAGGGAGACGCCTTGCTCCCGGCAAGAGGCGCGTGGCCGGGGCCGGCTGGGGGCAGGTCGGACGCGAAGGCGTATTCTTCAAATATGCGCCGCGCGCGGCCGCCCTGCCCCCCGCCGGCCAGCCAACCCCGCCGACCAGCCTACCGCACACCATATCTGAACCATAGCGACGCCGGGAGGGCATGCGTATGGATATCAACATGGCGGAAGCCAAAAATCCGGTGCTCGGCCAGGATTTCCTGACCTGGCTCTGGTTCAAGAGCGAAAAAAGCGGCTGGCTTTTCAAACTGCCCGACGGCTCCGAGGTCAACGTCTACCTGGAGCAGAAAATATCGGTGCGCGGCGGCACCGGCGAGGAAGCCGAAACCGCCACTGTTTCCGGTCCCCACGCCCAGTTCGCCGAAGCGCGCCTTGGCGTCAAAAGCGGCAAACGCGTGGACCGGGCGCTGATCCGCTTCGAACAGGACGGCGAAACCTGGACCGTTGTGGCCAAGGCCGACGACTTCACGTTCAACGCCCTGCGCCCCCCCAAAACGGAAACCCGCTCCGAAGAAGGCGACGACCCCGACGCCAAGGTGCTGGAAAAGATGTACCTGATCGAAAAATGCGCCGGCTTCTTCGACGCGCTCTATATTCAGTTTTTAAATGTCCGCTTAAGCCAGGGCTGGACCGGCGAACTCTCCGACTTCGCCGAATGGCTGCGCGAAGGCGTATAGCCGTAGCGGGGAGAAGCGTGCCTCCGGCGGCCAGGAGAGGCGCTGCCTCTCCTGGACCTCACCGCCGGGGGGCGGGCGCGCCCCCCGGTCCCCCCGATTCGCTCTGGCCGGCGGGAGGCGCGGCTGGCTCACGGTCAGGCGGGGTCGTTGAAGATGGTGACTGGATTTCGTTCAACGATGCCGCCGCTTCGCGGCAGGCGCGTCGGGCGAAATCCAGCCACCACCAGCCGTCGCCCCTTCGGGGCGAAGGGTAGAAATCATTTTTAACTTCCCCCCGCTAGAAGTTTTTGGGGGAGGGAGGGGTGTGGGGAGGGA
>NZ_JBLODY010000101.1:0-10629 GCF_047785625.1 Solidesulfovibrio sp. C21 | reverse complement strand
ACCTGTAACCGTTGAAAGTTTTTGGGAGGGGAGAGCGCGAGAGGGGGACCCTTTTTTCAAAAAGGGTCCCCCTCTCGCATCCTCCTCGAAAAACTCCTTGACGACACACCATCTCCGCGCCCAAAGGCTTCGTTGTGCACTGTGACAGATCCTGCCCCATCGGCATCTTCGACTCCGGCGTCGGCGGCCTGACGGTCGTCCGGGCCGTCATGGACCGTCTGCCGCGCGAGTCCATCGTCTATTTCGGCGACACGGCCCGCGTGCCCTACGGCGTCAAGTCGCCGGACACGGTGGCCCGCTACGCCGGCCAGATCACGAATTTTCTTCTGGCGAAAAACGTCAAGCTCTTGATCGTCGCCTGCAACACCATGGCCGCCGTGGCCCTGCCGGCCATCGCCGCCCTGTCCCCGGCCCCGGTCCTTGAGGTCATCTCGGCCGGAGCGGCCAGCGCCCTGGCCGCGACCAAGACCAAACGCATCGGCATCATCGCCACGCCCTCGACCATTGCCAGCCGGGCCTACGAATCGGCCCTGGCCGCCCTGGGCGGTCCGGAGGTCTTCACCGCCTCGAAAGCCTGCCCGCTGTTCGTGCCCCTGGTCGAGGAAGGCTGGCTGACCCACCCGGCCACGCGGCTGGTGGCCGAGGAGTACCTGACCCCGCTTCTGGCCGAAAACCTCGACACGCTCATTCTTGGCTGCACCCATTATCCGCTGTTGGCTCCCCTTCTGGCCGAGGTGGCGGGACCAGGCGTGCGCCTGCAGGATTCGGCCACGGCCGTGGCCGAGCGCGCCGCCGCCGTGCTGGGCTACCTGGGGCTGACCGCGCCAGACGGGCCGGACACGCCAGGCGCGCCGCACCATGTGTTCCACGTCACGGACGTGCCGCGAAAATTCCAGGAGATCGGCGAACGGTTCCTCGGCCGTCCCATGGAGGACGTACGCCTGGAAAAGCTGTAGCCGGCCGGCGGTTACGGCATTGCCGGGGAGGGGCTTGCCACGGGAGGCTGGGGAACCGCCGGGGGCGGGGTCTTGGCCGGCGAGGTCTCCGGCTTGGCCGAAGCCTGCCCCCCTTTGCCGAGGGCGGTGGCCGAAACGGACTTGGCGGCGGATGCCGGCTTGGACGCGGGAGCGGCCTTGTGGTTGGGAGCGGGGGTGGACCTGGGTGCGGGTTTCGGCGTGAACGGAACCGGCGCTATGGGCGGCGTCTCGGCCCTGGCGCAGGCCATGCGGGCGCTTTGGTATTCCACCCCGGCGGCGGCAAAGGCCGGGTCGAGGAGCATGGCCTGGCGATAGGCGGCCAGGGCATGGCGGCAATCGCCGGCGGTCATGGCCAGGTTGGCCCGATAATAAAAGGCCTGGGCGTTCTTCGATCCCCGGCCGATGGCCGCATCGAGGGAGTTGCGCGCCGCCTGACGCTCACCGGCCCCGTATTGCAGAATGCCCAGGGCCTCAAGCGGGCGCGGATCGGCGGCATCGACCGCGGCCGCCCGCGAAAGTTCGGTCGCGGCGCGCGCGGCGTCGCCGGTCTTGGCGACGCACAGCCCCAGGTAGAAATGGGCCTCGGCCATATCCGGGGCCTGCTTGGCCGCAGCGGCCAGATACGGCAGGGCGACCTTGTACTTTCCGGCCGAAAAAGCCTTTTTCCCGGCGGCCAGACGTTCGGCGGCCGAGGGGGCGGAAGCGGCGGGAACCGGCGTCGGGGCTTTCCTGGCGCAGCCCCCGAAGGACGCGGCCAGGCACCACAGGGCCAGGACAAGGGTCACATCCCGAACGGAAAACCGGTCCATGCTGCCAGCCTCCTGCCGTCACGGCGTTTTTTCCCGACCCGGACGTCCGGCCGGAAAATCCCGATCGCCGGCGCAGTAACGCCGGCGCCAGCCCGTGTCAATCCGGGCTCCCTGCCAGGACTGCCGACCTTGACGCGGAAAAGGCGCAATCGTACAGGGTAAGGACTTGTCCAGGCGGCACGCTTGGTCGCCCCACCCCGCATGGAGTCTTTGTGAACCGCCTCGAGCCCTCCGATCAAGCCAAAGCCGGTTATTGCGCCGACACCCGGCTGACCGAGTCCGTTCCCGCATGAGCGCCGCCACGCCGGGCGCGTCGTCCGCCTTTCCGGCCGGCGGTCGGACCTCCATGGCCCTGTCCGTTGCCGGGCTCTGCGTCATCGCCGTTTTCGACCTCCCGCTGTTCCACGTCCTGTCCGAGCTGACCTGCGTGATCGCGGGGGTTGCCGCCTTTCTGGTCATCTGGAACGCCAGGGCCTTTGTCGAGCACGCTTTTTTCCTGGTTCTCGGACTGGCCTTTCTGGTCGCCGCCGGCTTCGACACCGCCTCTTTGCTGCTGCACGCCGGACTGATCCGCCTGTCGCTGCCGCCCGGGCTCGCCGCCGCCGTATGGGCCGGCTCCCACATCGCCTTCGCCTTGTCGCTTTGCGTCGGGGCCTGGATGCTTTGCTGCGCCAACGCCTCGATCGTCGGCGGTCCCCTGACCCTGGTCGGGGGCCTCAACGTATTGCTGGTGCTGACCTTCGCCGCCGTGGCGGTGCTGTCGCCGACCGCCGGGGCGCTTGACCTTCCCGCCCCCGACGCGCAGGTGGGCCGCCTGATCCCGATGCTGCTTTTCGTCGGGGCGGGCCTTGGGCTGCGGCGCTCCCGCGACCGGCTGGCCAGGCCCGTGGTGCGGCTGCTGCTTGGGGCGACGGCCTGCCTGGCCCTGTCCGACGCGGCCTTCGCCTGGCCGGCAGATGTCGTCGTGTCGCGCATCCTGGGCCACGCGGCCAAGGTGCTCGGCTATGCCCTCAGTTGCCAGGCCATCGTGGTCACGGGCATAAGCCGCCCCTATGACCTGCTGTTTCGGGAAATCGGGACGCGCGAACAGGACCTCAACAACCGTCTGGTGCGCCTTGGAGCCCAGGCCCAGGCCATCTTCGAGCTCAGCAGCCTCGATGCCCTGGAAAGCGGCGAATTCAAGACCTTTGCCGCCACCCTGCTCAACCGGGCCACGCGCGTCCTCGGCGTGGCCAGAGCCGGCGTCTGGCTCCTTTCCCCCGACCGGCAGCGCCTGCTGTGCCTGCTCGACGGCGGACCGGGACAGGCGGACACGGGCATCGAGCTGCGCCGGGCCGATTATTCGGACTATTTCGATGCCATCGCCCACGAACGGGTCATCGTGGCCGAAAACGCCACCGCCTCGCCCCTGACGCGGGACCTGGCCGCAACCTTTCTCGACAAGCGCGGCGTCGCCTCGCTGCTCGACGCGCCCTTCCGCTTCTCCGGCCGGCTGGCCGGGGTGCTCACCCTGCACCATGTCGGCAGCCCGCGCCGGTTCGCCGACGACGAGCAGGCCTTTGCCGGTTCCCTGGCCGACACCCTGTCCCTGGCCCTCGAGACTTCGGAGCGCCGCCGCGCCGCCCGGGACCTGGCCGCCAGCGAACAGCGCCTGCGCTCCCTGCTCGACGCCATGCCCGATCCGGTCTGCTTCAAGGACGCCGGCGGCCGTTGGATCGTGGCCAACCCGGCCCAGATCGAGGCCTTCGGACTGGCCGGCGTTTTCTGGAAAGGAGAGACCGACGCGGCCCTGGCGGTCCACAGCGCCGGCGACCGGCAGGCCCTGGCCGACGCGGCCGCGACCGACGCCCAAACCTGGGCCGCCGGGGAAGTCAGCGTCTTCGAGCTGTCCCTGACCGGCAGCCACGACCGGACCCGGCACTTCGACGTGATCAAGGCCCCCCTTTTCCACGGCGACGGCAGGCCCAAGGGGCTCGTCACCCTGTCCCGCGACATCACCGCCTATCGCGAGGCCCTGTCCCGGCTGCGGGAATCCAACGAGGAGCTGGAGGCCATCTACAACGAGACCTCCGACGGGCTGATCATCGCCGATGCGGTCGACCAGAGAATCGTGCGGGTCAACGCCGCCGCCTGCCGCATGTTCGGTTACGAGCCGCAGCAGTTGACGGCCCTGTCGCCCTGGGACCTGCATCCGGAAGACGAGCGGGAGCGCTCGATCACGCGGTTTAGCGAAATCAATGCCGGCAGGCTGCACCTCATGGAAGGCATCCCCTGCAGCCGCAAGGACGGGCGCGTCTTTTACGCGGACATCGCGGCCCAGCCCATCACCTACGGCGGCCGGTCGGCCATCCTGGGCTTTTACCGCGACATCTCCGAACGCCGGGCGGCGAGCCAGGCGCTGGCTGCCTCCGAGGAACGCTTCCGCAAGGTCTTCAACAGCACCTACGACGCCATTTTCCTGCACGACGCGGACGGCGTCATCCTGGACTGCAACGAGAAGATGCTCGAGCTTTACGGCGTGCGCCGCGACGAAGCCCTCCAGTACTCCATCGAGCGCGACTACTCCGCCCCGGGCAATCCGTCCGGGAAAATCGTCGCCTATTGGCAGGAGGTCATGGCCGGCGAGGAACGCTTTTTCGAATGGAAGGCCAGACGCCCCCACGACGGCAGCGTGTTCGATGCGGAAATCTACCTGCGGCGCTTGAAGCTCCCCGAACGCGACGTCATTTTGGCCAATGTGCGCGACGTCACGGAACGCAAGCGGGTACTGGCCGCCCTGGCCGCCCGGCAGGCGGATATCTCGGCGCTCAACCGCGACCTGGCCCGGCGGGTGCGCAAAGAAACCGAAAAAAACCGGCAGAAGGACATCCTGCTCCTCAATCAGACCAGGCTCGCGGCCATGGGCGAGATGATCGGCAACATCGCCCACCAATGGCGACAGCCTCTAAACGCCCTGTCCATCGTTTTGGCCAACATGCGCTTCGAATACGAGAACGTCTGCGAGGGCGACACCGCAAGCCTCATCGCCGCCCACCGCCAGGCCGGCGAGATCCTGCGCAAAATGTCCTCGACCATCGACGACTTCCGCAATTTCTTCCGCCCCGACAAGCGGCGCGGCCCCTTCTTCGTGGTGGCGGCCATAAACGACGCCCTGCTCCTTATCGAGATGAGCCTGGCCCAGCACGGCGTGGCCGTGCGCTTCACGGCCCGGCACAGTCCCCGGGTCACCGGGTTTCGCGGCGAGTTCTCCCAGGTCGTGCTCAACCTGCTCGGCAACGCCAAGGACGCCATCCTGGCCTCGCGGCAACGGGGCGGGGTCATCGCCATCCGGGTCATGGCCCGCCACGGCCAGGCCGTCATCCACGTGACGGACAACGGCGGCGGCATCCCGGGGGCCATCCTGGACCGCGTTTTCGACCCCTACTTCACCACCAAGTCCGACAGGGGCGGCACGGGACTCGGACTCTACATGTCCAAGACCATCGTGGAGGACCACCTGCGCGGCCGGCTCACGGCCCAAAACCTCGGCAACGGGGTGCGCCTGACCATCCGCATTCCCCTCGACCCGCCGGAAGAGACCGCCACGTCCGCCGCCGACAGTTCCCAATCGCCCCCAGGGAGTTTCCGCCCATGACCAAGTCGTCCAAAGATAAATACCGCTCCCTGTCCAGGCTCCACATCATGGTCGTGGAGGACGATCCGTTCGCCCGGGAACATATGGGGCTTTTGCTGTCGCGCTTCGCCGCCGGACTGACCACGGCCGGCGACGGGGCCGAGGGGCTGGAAGCCTTTCGCCGCGAGCGCCCCGACATCGTCGTCACCGACATCAGCATGCCCCGGATGGACGGCCTGGACATGGCCGCGCGCATCAAAACGGAGGCTCCCGACGTGCCGGTGGTCCTGGTCACCGCCCACAGCGACACGGAATATTTCCTGCGCTCCATCGACATCGGCATCGACGGCTACGCGGTCAAGCCCGTGGACGCCGACAAGCTGCTGGCCAGGCTTGGCCAGCTCGCCGCCGGCCTGCTGGAGACCCGGGCCGCCTCCGCCCGGGCCCGGCTTTTCCAGTTCACCCTGGACATCAACCCCAACTTCATCCTAACCCTCAGCGGCGGCGAGGTAGACTACGTCAACCGGACCTTTCTGGATTTCCTCGGCGCGGCGGACCTGCCGGCCCTCAAGGACGGCCGCCACGCCGGACGTGTGCTGGAACTCGACGGCCGCCGCCACGAAGCCGCGGATTTCGACTGGGCCGGCCGCATCGACGCCCGGCCGGACGTCACGCATCAGGCGGTCTTCTCGCGCCTGCCCGACGAACCCGGTCAGGAGCGCACCTTCCTCGTGTCCTCGGCCGCCTTTCCGGAGCTCGACCGCCGCATCCTGACCTTCACCGACATCACGTCCCTGGCCGAGGAACGCCGCCAGCTCATCACCCGGGCCACCACCGACGCCCTGACCGGCATCACCAACCGGGCCGGCATCGACGAGGCCCTGGCCCGCGAACGGCACCGGGCCGTACGCCACGGCACGCCGCTTTGCGTCATCATGTTCGACATCGACCATTTCAAGGACGTCAACGACAGCCTCGGCCACCAGGCCGGGGACGCGGTGTTGGCGGAACTGACCGGGCTCGTGTCCGGACTCGTGCGCGACCACGACATCCTGGGGCGCTACGGCGGGGAAGAGTTTCTTGTCGTCGCGCCCGAGACGGACATGGAGCAGGGGCGACTGCTGGCCGAACGGCTGCGCGCGGCCGTGGAGGCCCATGCCTTCCCGGCGGCGGGAAAGGTGACGTGCAGCTTCGGCCTGGCCGTGCTCGACGCCGACGAGTCCGCCCATGCGCTGGTCGCCCGGGCCGATGCCGCCCTGTACCGGGCCAAGGAGACGGGCCGCAACCGGGTCGCGGGCTGAGGCGGGAAATCGCCCCGGCCGGGGCTAGCGGGTCTCCCAGACCTGACGCAGGGGAAGCGGCTTCCCGGACAGCCACAGCCGCATGGGTTCGCCCGTTTCGGAGCGCTGGCCAACGGTCGTGGACGAGGCCTCGGCGGCGATGGACGGCAAGGCGGCGGCGTCGAGCAGCACTTCGATGCGCATGGGATATTTGGCGTTGGAGCGGATGGACGCGCCCGGCCCCGACAATTCGCAGCCCACGAACAGGATGTGCACGGGCGTCTCGAATCGCACCTCCCGCAGCACCCCCTCGTAGGTCGAAGAGATATCCAGCGGACCGCGTTCGGAAAAATCCAGGAACACGCGGCGGGCGTCGATGTCGTTTATGCCGTAGAACACCCGGGCATAATTGGGCTTGTCCGTGCGCAGGGCCGGGTAGATCATGGCCCGCACGCCCTTTATGGGAAGCTCGGAGGCGAAGACGTATTCGGCCAGGCAGGGGCGGCCTTCCAGACAGGTCAGGGCGTCGCCCAGGATGTTGAGGTTGTCCCGGCGGACCATGTTGTACAGGTTGAAGTCCTTGGGCGTGAACCGGGGCGAGAGGTGGACGAGGCCCTCGCCTCCGGGATTGAGCTCCACCAGGGACCCGGCCGGCACGGACAAGGGGATGGGAAGGGACTTTCCGCCCAGGCGCACCACCGGCCGGGAAGTCGCGCCGGTATAGGCCAGCCCCCGCACGGCCCAGGGCGTCGCCACCGCCACGGCGGCCGTTTCCTCCCGCCCCTGGGGCAGGGACAAAGACGCGTCGGCGAGATGGGCGTCGTAGAGGTAAAAGGCCGGCGCGCCGTCCGGGTCGCGAAGAACCGCCACCGGGGGCAGGCCGGGATGGGCGGTCACAAACCGCTCCCGCTCGACGGCCGACTGCCAGGAAAGCGGCCCCGCGCCTTGCGGATGCCGGGCGTCGTCGGCGCAAAAAACGTGCAAGGCCTCGCCGCCGAGGGTTTGTTCCCCGGCTTTCCAGGGCGCAAGCCGCGTGTGGGCGGCGATGTTGCCGAGCACGGCCAGCGCCGCTTCTCCCGGATGTTCCCCGGCTTCGCCGTCGACGCGAAAAGACAGACGCTCCAGGTCGATGGAGGCCGCGTAATGGCCCGGCACGAATTCCAGGCGCACGTAAAGCGGCTGGTCCGACCGCGGCCAGGGGACGGTTGCGGCCAGGGGCAGCTTGGACGTTCCCGTGGCTTCGGGTTGGCCGTAGGCCGAGTTGGCCGTGACGAATTTCGCGTAATCGATGTCCGCGACCAGCGTCAGCATATCCGGGTCCTGGCCGGCCAAGAGTCGCAGCCGGGCATCGGGACGCATGGCGCGGATCTTGCCGCGCATGACCGCGTCGAAGCGCACGGCCACGGACCGACAGCGCGCCCCGGGCGCCGACACAAGCTTCCAGGTGGCCCGGCCGGGCGCGTCGAGAGTAAATTGCGACAGGGCGTGGAGCTGGTAATCCGGGGCCACGTTGTGGGCCTGCCACACGGTTTCGTAAAACCGCAGCGTGGTGAAATCATCGGCATAGACGTCGGCACCGCCCGGCGAGGCCACCAGCGGGGCCTGGCCGACCACGCCACCCCGGAAAAAAAGCACCACCTCGTCGTCCTGGGGCATGTCCTCCACGAGGGTCAGCCCCGGCGGCACGAAGTCGCCCTTGCCGATGACATAAAAAAACTTGCGATAGCCCTGCCCGGCCACGTCGCCGAAAAAGCGGTAGGCCCCGTGCAGCTCCCGCTCCAGGATGACCTTTTTGGCCCGGTTGGACGCGAACATGACGGAGTCCGCATCCTGCTTGTGCAACAGCAGATACCGGGCCCAGCGCTGGGCGTTGTGCTGCCAGCTCCGGTACAGGGCCGCGTACTGGAGATTCGGGCCGAGGATAAAAAGGATGCCGGCAAGGCCCAGGGCCAGGGTCAGGGCCCGGTAGGCCCGGCTTCCCGGAGCGAGCCCCTGGCCGATGACGGCGCGGGAAAGCGTCATGACCCCGGCTCCGGCCAAAAGCAGCACGGCATAGAGCAGCCCGACCAGATACTTGGCCGTGATCTGGGTCTGCACATTGATGACAAAGGCGGCCAGGGTGGGCACCGCGCACCAGACCAGGAACAGCCCCAGATTCCGGCCGGCCTTCCCCCGCCAGCGCCAGACCAGCCCGGCCAGCATGAAAAGGGCCACCCCGCCGGTGCCGGCGAAATCCGAATCCCGGAAATAGAGCGTGATTTCCCGAAACGCCTTGGCCACGCGGTAGAAATCGAAGGCATGGCCGCCGCTGTGGTAAAACGTGTAATAGGCCACGAGCTGGCCCTTGACCTGGGGCAGGTAGAAAAGCGCGGCCAGACACAGCCCGGCCCCGTGGGCGAAAAGCAGCTTTCGGGCCTCGGCGCGAGCGGCGCGGTCGGTCAGGGCCGGCAGGCACAAGATCCCCGTAAAAAGCATCTGGGCCAGGACAAAGGGCGCGGCGAGATAGGAGCTGTAGAGCATCAGCGCCGTGGCCACGGCATAGGCCAAAACAGCGCGCCAGGTTTTGCTGTCGAGAAGTCGCCGGTAGCAGTACAGCGAAAGCAGGGAAAAGGTGTAGAAAAAGACGTACCAGCGCATATAGCGGGAATAGGCCACGTGAAATTGCAGCAAGGCCCCGTAAAGCGCGGCGCAAAGGCCGGATTCGGCGTCGAAGAATTGCCGACCGACCAGAAACAGCATCAACAGCGAAGCCAGGCCGAACAACACGGACGGCAGACGCACGTTGAAATCATTGTCGCCGAGGAGCCTTGCAAAGTGAATGCAGAGATGGTGCAGCGGCGGCGAAGTGTCGAGGGAGACGTCCGAGGCGGACTGGTTGTTTATGCTGTCCCAGAGTTGCGCCACGGGCATGGAAGCCCGGTGCAGGGCCAGCCGTTCATCCCATTGCAACTCGGGAACACCCAGAGCATGCAGGCGGATGAACGCCGCAAGACACAAAATGATGCCGAGCAGGATCCATATCCAGCGGCCGCCACGATCCCTTGCGGTCGTCATGCCGCGCCCGTCCGTTTTCCCACGTCCTGTCCCCGCTTTGCCCACAGAATAAAAGAGTCATGACGCTATCCCGCCGCTTCCGTACCTTGTCAAGGCGCGGTTACCGGCGCAAGACGCGGGAAACGCGGGCAAGGGACGTGCGAGACCAGCCGCTTTGGGCTGGTCAGGCACGGCGGCTTGTCGGCCGCACCAGCGCCCTGGCCGGAGCGCCCTCGGCCCCGGCCAGCCGCAGCGGCAGACAGACCAGCTCCACCGGCCCCGGGGAAACGCGCGACAGATCGAGCCCTTCGAGAATCCAGATGCCGGCCTCAAGCAGCGGACGGTGGATGGCGGCCGCGTCGGCGCGATGATCCGACACGGACAGGTAATCCACGCCGACGAGCCGTACCCGCCGCGCGGCAAGATAGGCCGCCGCCTCGGGGGAGAGGTCCACGAAATCCTCCACGAATTCCGGCGAGGCCCAACAGCGTTCGGAATTGGCCGTCTTGAAAAGAATGCGCTGGCCGGGGCGGATGCGGTGGCGGCGCAGTTCCCCGGGCGTTATGGCGCGCGGGTCCGTGATGGCGATGACCCGGGCCGGGCCCATCGTCACGTCAAAGGGCAGGTCGTCCAGGGTATCGCCCCCGGCCAAATAATGGGACGGCGCGTCCAGGTGGGTGCCGGCATGGGCGCACAGGTCCAGGGCGGACACCGTGCACGGGTCGCCCCGCTCCAGGTCCAGCACGCGGCGGACGCGGGTCGGCGGATCGCCGGGCCAGGCGGGCAGCCCGGTCTTAAGGGGAACGGAAACGTCGATCCAGGCGGCTTTGGACATCGGGACATCCTCCTCCACGAAGGCCCGTCTCACAAGAGGCCGCCGGGGGGAACCCTTTTTGAAAAAAGGGTTCCCCCCGGAC
>NZ_JBLODY010000100.1:0-10792 GCF_047785625.1 Solidesulfovibrio sp. C21 | reverse complement strand
CTTTGCGGCAGGCGCGTCAGGCAAAAGTCCGGCACCATATTCTCCTCCGCCCGACCTCCCGCCAGCCAACGCCTCCCCCGTCCAGCCAAAGCCGGGAAGGGGGGATCGGGGGGGCCCGTGGCCTCCCGGCGGAGTGCAGAGGCGGAGCCTCTGCCGGGGTCCGGGGCAGCGCCCCGGGGGCGAGCAAGCGCCCCGGCCTAGCCGCGCGAGGTCACAGGGCGCACGGTGACATGGTCGCCGTCCCGCAGATGCCTGTCCGGGGTGAGCAGCTCGCCGTCGCGGATAATCAGAGCATCATTGACACGGAGGTTGAGTTTCTGGAGCAATTGCAAGACGGTCTTAATTTTAGGATAAGTGACTGGTTGTTTGTCCGAACCAAGTGTAACGGTAATCATGGTCTGGCCGTGTAGCGCGGCGGGGCTTGGGAATCAAGGCAGCGCTCCGGGAAAACGGTTGACCGGGGCCGAGCTTTTCCGCATAAGATCAAGTCGAGAAACGCAGGAAATGACGACAACGTGTCGTGCTGTAAGGAGTTGTACCTATGAGCGGGAAGATATTGGTCGTCGACGACGAGAAGCACATTCGGATGCTCTATCAGGAAGAACTCGAGGGCGAAGGCTACGAGGTCGTGACCTCCGACGGCGAGGAGGACATCCTGCCGCTGATGGCCAAGGTCTCGCCGGACGTGGTGGTGCTCGACATCAAGCTCGGCGGCAACCGCTCGGGACTGGACCTGCTCCAGGAGATCCGCGGCAAGGACCAGAGCGTGCCTGTTATCCTGAGCACGGCCTATGACAGCTTTCAGCATGACCTCAAGTCCATCGCCGCCGACTATTACGTGGTCAAATCCGTGGACCTCGGCGAACTGAAAAACAAAGTGGCCCTGGCCATGGAAAAAGCCGGATAATCCGTCGCATGCACCGTCTCCGCCCCGGAGCGCAGGCCGCATATCCGGGGCGGACCACGGTCCTTGCTGACGCGCCCCTTGCCCCGGCCAGCCGTTCGTGCTAGCCGCCATCTCCATGTCTCCGGATATTTCCCAAACAATCCAGGAAATCGCCCTGCTGGTCGTCCCGGTGCTCATGGCCGTGACCTTCCACGAGGCGGCCCACGGCTTTGTCGCCAACTGGCTGGGTGATCCCACGGCCCGACTCGCCGGGCGGCTCACCTTAAACCCCATCCGGCACCTCGACGTGCTCGGCACCCTGGCCTTCCTGATCACGCGCATGATCGGCTGGGCCAAGCCCGTGCCCGTGAACCCGCGCTATTTCCGCAACCCGGCGCGCGGCATGATGCTCGTGGCCCTGGCCGGCCCGGCCATGAATTTCCTTTTGGCCATACTCTTCGCCCTGTCCGTGCACGGCATCGAATACCTCGGCGTCGGCGTGATCCAGGGCACCGTGGCCTTCCGCATCCTGGAGCCGCTGCTCTACATGTGTGCGGCCGGCGTCACGGTCAACCTGGCCCTCGGCATCTTCAACCTGCTCCCCGTGCCGCCCCTCGATGGCAGCAACATCCTGGCCGGTTTCCTGCCGCCACGCATGGCGCTTCGTTACCAGGAGTTCGGCCGCTGGGGATTTTTGCTGCTCATCCTGCTCGCCGTGGTCGGGGTGCTCGGCAAGATCATCCTCCCCCCGGTCTCCTTTCTCTATCAACTACTGGTCTGACCGGTCCGACCGGTCCCTTCCCCATCCCTTTCACGGCGAACGGATCACTTCCCATGAGCGAAAACACCCCCAAGGAAAACAAACGGATCGTTTCCGGCATGCGCCCCACTGGCCCCCTGCACCTGGGCCACTACTTCGGCGTGCTCAAAAACTGGGTCGCCCTCCAGGACACCCACGAATGCTTCTTCTTCGTGGCCGACTGGCACGCCCTGACCACCGAATACGCCACCCCCAAGCGCATCAAGGGGTTCGTGCCGGAACTGGTCAAGGACTGGGTCGCCGCCGGGCTCGATCCGGAAAAATGCGTGCTGTTCCAGCAGTCCCAGATCAAGGAGCACGTCGAACTGCACCTGCTCCTTTCCATGGTCACCCCCGTGTCCTGGCTGGAACGCAACCCCACCTACAAGGACCAGCTCACCGAACTGGCCGCCAAGGACCTCGCCACCTACGGCTTCCTCGGCTACCCCGTGCTCATGGCCTCGGATATCCTGATCTACCGGCCCGGATTCGTGCCCGTGGGCCAGGATCAGCTGCCCCATATGGAACTCACCCGGGAAATTGCCCGCCGGGCCAACCACCTCTACGGCAACTTCTTCCCCGAGCCCCAGGCCCTGCTCACCCCGGACGCCAAACTGACCGGCCTCGACGGCCGCAAGATGAGCAAAAGCTACGGCAACTCCATAGGTCTGTCCGAAGACCCGGGCACCATGAAGAAAAAAGTCATGAGCATGCTCACCTGCGAAAAACGCGCCCGCCTGACTGATCCCGGCGATCCCAAGGAATGCAACCTCTACCCCTACCATGAACTGCTCACCGATAAGGCCCGGCTGCCCGAAATCGTCGAAGGCTGCACCCACGCCACCTGGGGCTGCGGCGACTGCAAAAAACTGCTCGTCGAATCCCTGACCGCCTTCCTCGAACCGATCCGCGACCGACGCAGGGCCTTCGATACAGACCCCAACCTCGTCTGGGATCTGCTCGAACAAGGCAACGCCAAAGCCCGCGCCTGTGCCAGCCGCAACCTCGATGCCCTCAAGAAAAAGCTGAACTTCAACTTTTAGGCCGGGGAGGCGACGCCTCCCCGGCAGAGGCTCCGCCTCTGCACTCCGCCAGGGCGCTGCCCTGGACCCGCCGGGAGGCCACGGGCCCCCCGGGCCCCCCTTCCCAGCTTTGGCTGGGCGGGGGAAGTGCTGGCTGGCGGGAGTCGGAGAGTGGAAGATGGATGCGGAATTTGTCGGGACGGTGCCGCCGCTTCGCGGCAGGCTCGTCCCAAGCAAATTCCGCATCCACCACGCCGGTCGCCCCAAGGGGGCGACATTCAGAAAACTATCTTCTTCTTAAAATGCGGCGCTTCGCCGCTGGCGCGGTTGTTGCCGCAATTGCGTCCGGCGTCGAGGAGCGAAGCTCCTCGTGCCGCCGGGCCGATTGCGGCAACGAACATACGGTGTCCCGCCGTCCAACAACACCAACCGACCTCCCCCCTCTCCCGACCATACTCCCACCTCACCAACGCAACCCGGTAAAAGGGGGTCCGGGGGACATCAAGTCCCCCGGTGGTGGGGTCCAGGGGAGGCAGAGCCTCCCCTGGCCGCCGAAGGCATCACCACACATTACTTCCGGCCGTGACGCTGAAATCTGTTCACGGCGTCGATGTGCTCGTCGAGGGTCTTGCTGAATTTGTGTTCGCCCTGGCCGTTGGCGACGAAATAGTAGTAGTCGTGGATTTCGGGCGCGGCGACGGCCTGGAGGGATTTGAGACCGGGGGAGCAGATGGGGCCTGGGGGGAGGCCGGGATGGACGTAGGTATTGTAGAGGTTGGTGGGGTCTTCGAGGTGGGCGCGGGTGAGGTTCCCGGTGTACTTGTCACCGAGGCCGTAGATGATGGTGGGATCGGTTTGGAGCAGCATGCCTTTGGCCATGCGGTTGAGGAACACGCCGGCCACGCGGGGGCGTTCGGCGTCGACGCCGGTTTCCTTTTCCACAATGGAGGCCAGGGTGACGGCGTCGAGAAGATTTTTGCCTTCTGGTTTGGCGGTGGGCCAGACGAAATTGGCTTGTCGCCAGAATTCCTTGAGCATGGCTTCAACGACGTAGGCGCCGTCGCCGTCCTGCCTGCGGGTGAAGAGGTAGGTGTTGGGAAAGAGGAAACCTTCGGCGGTTTTGGCCGGGATATGGTATTTCGCCAGGAGTTGCGGGTCGCGGGCGGCTTTGAGGAAAGCCTGCTCCGAGCACAGGCCGGCCTGTTCGGCCAGTTTGGCGATCTGGCGCATGGTCAGGCCTTCCGGCGCGGCGAGCTTGTGCTGGATGCTTTTGGCGGTGGTCAGGTAGTTGAGCAGCTTGTAGGGGGTCCAGCCGGTGCTGACTTCGAATTCGCCGGCTTTGATCTTGCCTCCCATTTCCGTGACTTTGGCCAGGAGTTTGAAGCCGGCGGCGTCGCGCAACACACCTTCGGCCACGAGCATCTTGGCCGTGGCGTCGAAGGACTGGCCCGGCTCGATGGTGACGGTTTTCGTTTCGCCCGGCGATTGAGGCGGGATGGTCAGGAAGGTGTAGGCGTGGTAGCCGACGAGGCCTCCCACGACCAGGACACAGATCAGGAGTCCGAGGAGGATGGTTCGCAGCATAATGCTCCGCCGCGCAGATAGCGCTCCAGGATAACGGCCGCCGCCTGGGCGTCGACGCGGGCGAGGAGTTCCTTGCCGGCGTATCCGGCTTCCCGCAGCCGTTCGGCGGCTTCTTCGGTGGAAAGGGCTTCGTCGACGAGTTCCACGGGCACGTCGGTGCGCCGGGTGAGGCGGGCCACGAAATTGCGCACCTGCCGTCCGGTAAGGCCCTCGTCGCCGCCGGCCCGCACGGGGTAGCCGACCACGATGCGTGTGACGGCCTGGTCGCTTATAACCGCAAGCAGTTCGTGAAACAAGGCGTCGCGGGTCTCCCAGGCCAGGGTGCGTAGGGGGAAGACGACCCGGGCTTCGGGGTCGGTTATGGCCAGTCCCACCCGGGCCTGGCCGTAATCGATGGCGAGCAGTGGCGGCATGCGGCCGTGGTCAACCCCGAACGCGGGCGGCCTTGGCGTTTTTACGCAACACCTTTTTCCACTTCGGCCCGTCGAGCGCCTCGGCCATATACTCCAACGTATGCATGACCTGATGCTTGTCGTGCATTTCTAAAAGGATACGCTGGATGCCCATCTTGCACGACGGACAGCCGACCAGGATGGGCATGGCCTCCGACGCCTCGGCCAGATCCTCGGCCAGGGTGATGCGCTTGCGCTCACGCAACCGGTTGTAGATGGCCGGCGTGGTCATGGCCCCCATGCCCGATTCGCCGCAGCAGTTGGCCGAAAGGTCCACAGGCCGGCCCGTGACCTTGCGCAACGCGTCCATATACATGCCCGCGGCCTTGTTTTTCGCCACGCCGGCCCATTCGCTGTGACAGGCGGCGTGGTAGAGGATGGGCGTCTTGTCCTCGCCAACCGGAAACTCCAGCCGGCCAAGCAGGAACTGCGTCACATCCATGTGCACGAGATCGGGCCGCAGGGCCACGAGATCGTGCTCCTCCAGGGCTTCCCGACAGGTGCCGCAACTGGTGAGGCTAAAGGCCGGCGAAAGGCCAAGGGATTCGGCCTCGGCCAAAAGCGCGGCCAGGGCGGCCCGGTTGTGCTCCCGGTTTTGCCGGTAGGCCTCGCCCATGCCGGCCGCCAGGAGCGGATAACCGCAGCACAGATGCCGATGGGGCACGAGCACCGCCACTTCGGCCCGAAGCAGCAGGTGGATGGCGGCCATACCGATGGCGCTGGAAAAAAGCGACGCTCCGCAGCCCGGGAAATAGAGCACAGTCTCCGGAGCCTCGCGTCCTTCCTGGGGAATGAAAATGGAGCCCTTGTCCAGATCCAGGCGTTCGCTCAGGCTGCGCAGGCCAAGATTCGGATTGGGGCCGCGAAGCCCTGGATTCTCGATGCGATTGCGCCAGAACCCGGGCAAAAGCGGCATGACCTTGTTGTGGAATTGCTGACCATAGGCCGCAAGCTTGGCCGCCTTGGGCGCACGGTTCTCCACGTCCTCGACAAGGTAGGACAGAATCTTGTGCTTGATGGGATGGCCGCCGCAACCCTGCTGGTCGAGGAAATTGCGCAGCCCGAGGGCCACCTTGTCGGACTCGATTTTCACCGGGCACACGCTTGTGCACTTGCCGCAGGCCGTGCAGTGATCGACCAGCTTGCGCAGCTTGTCCAAAAGCGCCGGGTCGGGTTCGCCGTGGCTTATCTGGGAATAGTAGACGGCCTCGATCAGCGCCCCGATGGCGATGTTCTTGTTGCGCGGATGGTAGAGCATGCCATGTTCCGGGGCGAACATGGGGCAGACCTGCTTGCATTTGCCGCAACGGTTGCAGAACTGAATACCGCTTAAAATCGAAATCAGCGTATCCTTGTCCGGCAGCGCGGTTTTTTTGATGTCGCGAATCAGCCTGTTAAACGAAAAGGTGTAGGGCTCGACCCGAAGAGTGCGGGTGGTCAGCTTGCCCGGGTTGATGATGTTTTTCGGGTCCACCCGCTTCTTGTAGGCGCGAAGCGCCTCGATCTTGGCGTCTTCCAGAAAGGCGATCTTGGTGATGCCGATGCCGTGCTCACCCGAGACCGCGCCGCCAAGGGTGGTCACCTTCTCGAAAACCTTTTCCGCCGCCTCCAAGGCTTGCCGCATCATTTCCGGATCGTTGGAATTGACCGGGATGTTGACGTGGCAGTTGCCGTCGCCGGCGTGCATATGGCTCGCCACCTCGATGCGGGTGGCGGTCATCTCGGTGTGGATGGCGGCGAGCTGGTCCTTGAGCCTGGGATAGCGCGAGGCCAGATCGGTGAAGAAGTAGTGGGTCTGCACCTCCACTTCCGAGTCCGACAGGTCCCGGGCCGTGATCTTGCCGCGCAGCACCCGGTCGCAAAATTCCAGCTCCATGGCCACGAATTCGTCCGCGGCCGGGATGCCGGGCAGCCGGCCGGCGTTTTGCAGGGCCGTGCGGTAGGCGTGGGCAATGCAGTGGAGGTTCAGGTCTTCCAGGAACTGGGCGAACTCCGGCACGACGGACAGCGGAATGACCACGTCCTCGTTGATCTTAAAGCCCGAGGTGCGCTTGGAAATGGCCGAGAGTTTGTGCCGGTCCTCCCAGTACAGTTCCGCCGTTTTGGCGTCCTTGGCCTCGAAAACGTCCACATTGTCATAGGGATCGACGATGTCCACGATGTCGGCCGCCGCGCGCAAGAGCGCATCCTCTTCGTCGGAGTCGAGCTGGAGCAGCAGCACCGAAATCGGGTCGCCCTCGTACTGTGAGGACTTTTTGGCGTAATTGATGGCCTTGACGTACTTGGAGTTGAACTCCTCCAAGGCCGAAATCTTGACCGCGTCGCCTTCCTCGCGGATACGGTTTCTGAGCCCCACCACGTCGCGGATGACGCACATGGCGTTATTCATCGACCGGCCGAAAAATTCCAGGCACAGCGTGCGCGAATACTTGGGGATGGGGTACAGGGCGAAACAGGCCTCGGTGATGATGCCGTCCACGCCCTCCTTCTGCACGCCGGGAAGCCCGCCAAGGAACTTGTTGGACACGTCCTTGCCGAGGTTTGGGGCGCGGATGTCCCGGCCGGGCAGGCACACCACGTCGCGCACGCTGCCTTCCTCGTCGAGGATCTCGAATTCCGCCGTCTCCTCGGGGCGTATCTTGTGGCGCGGGTGCCCCACCCGGCGCACCTCGATGATCTCGCCCGTGGCCTCGACCATCTTATAGCTGATGATGTTGTCGAGCGTGGTGCCGTACTCGAAGGCGAACGGCCCGCCGGCGTTCTCGGCGATATTGCCGCCAAGCGACGAGGCCGCCTTGGAAGCCGGGTCAACGGTGAAAAGCAGTCCCTTGGCCGCGACCGCCTTGATGGCGTGCATAGTGATGACGCCGGTCTGGGCGCAAAGGGTCCGGGCCTCCTCGTCGATGGCCAGGATTTTCTTGAATTTGGACAGGCTGAGAATAACCGAACGCCTATGGGCCGGCACGGCCCCGCCGGTCAGCCCCGAGCCGCCACCGCGCGGAATAATGGCGAATTCCAACTCGTAGGCCAGACGCAAAATCTGGCGGATATGGTCGGTGGTTTCGGGCAGGAGCATGCAAATGGGCATCTCCATGCGCAAATCCGTGGCGTCGGTGGAGCATTCGACCAGGGAGTGAGCGGCCGTGACCACGTCCTCGGACGGCAGGAAACGGCGCAACCGCTCGACCAGGTTCTCCCGGAAGCGCTTGTCCGATTCGTAGACGTCCCAAAACGCCTTGTAGGCCTTTTTGATCAGGCGCGGATAATCGCCCCAGGCCTTTGGATTGGCCCCGGCCAGACGCTTTTCCACCGAAGTCTTGACGTCGTCGGGGTTGATGAAGGGATTGGCGCGCACGAGAAAAAGTTCGGCGGCCACGGCCACGGCAAGATTCCTGGCGTCCTCGGGCCACGCCTCGATCTCCTCGGGCGAGATGTCGAGGACACGGGGCACGAGCCGCTCAAGGGGGAGAGATATATGAGGTGTTCGCTCCGACATATTAAGCGCTTCCAGCGAGGGTTGAAATGCGAGAGGGAGTCAGATAATGCCGATGTCGACGTTTGGCAAGGACCGCCTGCACCGATTCCGGGCCCGTACCGTTTCGTGTAGTGCCCCACCATGCATGGGTGTGCCTGTTTTTTTTTCGATTGAGCCCTTCCATAAACATCCCTTGGCCGCGTTCGAGCCCTTCGACGCAGGGCCCGCGGGAGGCCCATGCTCGCAAGTTGCATCGCCTTTGTTTTATTGGTCGAACTGGGTTGCGTCCTTGCCGCTTGGTACAGGCTGCAAGACCCCGCATCCGGCATCGGCGAGGCGATCACCCACGCCCTGGCCCTGACGCTTGTCGGGTTGGGCTTGGCCGTCCAATTTCTTTTCGCTTTGGGCCTGGCCCGGTATCCCTGGTTGTTGGACGCGTCCGCAGCCGCCTTTTTCGCCTATGCCCTGCGTCGAGGCAAGAGGCGATTTCTCCCGGATCTTCGCGACGCCTGCCGCGCGTCCGCCACCTCCGCCAGTGCCTGGATGCTGGCCGCAGGCTGCGCCCTGCTGGCGCTGACGGTGTGGGTCGCCCCGCCGGCCAACTGGGATTCCATGACCTACAATCTGGCCCGGGTGCTCATCATGATGCGGGAAAACACCCTGGCCCCCGAAAATATCAACACCTTCCGGCAAGTATCCTTCAGCCCGGGTTTCGACCTGCTCCACTGGTTCTTTCTACGCTACCACACGGACCGGGCCATCGCCGTTTTTTCCTTTCTCGCCTACCTGACCATCATCGCGGGCAGCTTTTCCCTGGCCAGACGATACGGTGACGCCCGTTTCGCCCTGCGCACGGCGCTTATCGTGGCTTCGTTGACGCTTTTGCCCCTGGAAGCCACCTCCACCAAGAACGACATCGGCGCGGCGGCCATGGCCGTGACCTGCCTGGTCGGCGCCGCCCGGCTGCTCGATCGTCCCGGTCCCGGTATCCTGGCCTTTTTCGTCACCTGCGCCTGTTACGGGCTTTCGACCAAGGCCCATTTCGCCTTTTTCGGCGGCACGCTCACCGTGCTCCTTTTCCTCGCGCGACGCCGGGAACTGGCCGAGATGGCCAGGGAGTGGTCACACAACGCTCCCCTGCGCCTGGCATTTGGCATTCTGGCCATGGTCGCCGTCCTGGCGCTGTGCCTCGGCAGCCAAGGGATCAACCTGACCCGTTACGGCGATGCCTTCGGCCCGCGCCAGGCTGTGGCCAGGCACGAAAATCATGACGGGCTGCCGGGCGCGGCGGCCAACCTCACCCGATACGTCCTCAATCTCGTCGATATTCCGGGGAAATGGTGGTTCACGACCCGCCGCGACATCCAGGTTGCCCTTTTCGGCCCGGGCAAGGGTCCGGGCGCGACCATGGCCTATAACGCCTATTTCGCCCCAGGCAATGCCCTTCGTGAGGATTCGGCCGCTTTTGGGCTGCTTGCGGCCGTACTCGTGGTTCCCTGCACCCTGTTGGCCCTTTTCCGCCAACGCGACACGCTCGCCCGTCTGGCCGTCGCCGCCCAGTGGACCTTTTTCCTGGCCCTTTGCGCCACGATCACCTGGTTTTCTTTCAATAACCGGTTTCTGACGCTTTTTTTCGCGACAAGCGCCCCTGCCCTGGCCGCCGCCAGGGGGTGGTGGCACGACCGGAAATGGGTCCGGCTCCCTGTGCTCGTCCTGGCCTTTTGTACCCTTGGCGCGGCGGTACTGGCCAACCAGGACCGGCCGCTCGTGGATGCGGCATATCTGCCCAAAGTCGATCCACCCTTCGAGGCCTCGCTCTTCGATCGTCCGGGCGGACGGCGCGGCGTCTACGACGCCTATTTTCATGGGCCGCTGCTGCTCGACTACCTGTCCCGGGGGCTTTATCCCGGCGGCCGGGGACTGCTCGTCGCCGGCAAGGACAGCTGGGTCTACCCGATCCTTTTTTACGGGCACAGGCAACACTGGCTGGTCATGGGCGAGGACGCGCCGACGGCCGTCGTTGACGGCGAACGCTACGACATGCGCCAATGCGCCTCCCTGCGCCGGCTGGTGGACTGCTTCGACGTGGCGGTCATCATGGAATCCCCGGCCGCCGCGGCCTGCCTTTCCGAAGAAAAAACCGTCATGACCACCCAGGCCCCTTGGGGAGATGTGCTGGTTTTCGCGTCTGGTGCATCACGGGAAAAAGCCGTCGCGCCGTAGCCTCCCTGCCAGCTGAAATGGCCTCCGCCTGGATTTGCCCCCGCTAACCCAGACAGGCCGTGGTATCGATTGCGCGGATAGCCTATTCGGCCTCCAAGGCGGCTGGGGCACCAACCGGACGATAGCTTAACCGCGTCGCCAACCTGTCCGACCTCCCCGGACCACCTCACCCCCAATCCCCATATCTGGCGTCTGTGTTCTCTGCTTTTTCCGGTCCGTGAGACTTTGCTTGGGCATAAAAAAAGCCCCGGAGATTCGATTTGAATCTTCGGGGCTTTTGAAAAAGAGCCCTGGCGGCGACCTACTTTCCCACGCAAGAGTACGCAGTATCATCGGCGAAGGAGGGCTTAA